>CAZAYQ010000012.1:0-2892 GCA_964489345.1 uncultured Clostridia bacterium
TTTTTAATTTAATTATAGGCAGGAAAGCTTGTTTTGAATAGCTACTAATCTTGGTAGGTTTGCAGAAATATAGGCCTCAGAGCAGGTTTTGATATAAATCCGGGGTTATAAATAGGAATGATTTAAAGATTTCTGCAAAAAATAATAAAGACCGGTTCCATATATTTCGGACCGGTTTTTAGCTTGCAATGATTAAATTATAATATCAGCCACTTGAATGAAGGCTTTCAGATGGCTGAATAAGGCTCTGTGTAAAAAGATTAATATCTGTCTTTAGACTCTTTGAATATATTATTTACAATTTGAATGATATCTTCAGTATATGACAATAGAGGTTCCGATAGATTATCTATTGAATTCTTTGCTGAATCAGACAAAGCATCATTTGATAAAAGGCCAAACAATAAGTAGTCGGCAGATATAGAAAAATTCTTGCATATTTTGTAAAGAGTAGTTACAGACATTCCTTTTTTCCCGTTTTCAATTTCAGCTAAGAATTGGGGAGATATATCAGCTTTTTCAGCAAATTCTTCTCTTGTCAGATTTATATCCTCCCTATGTCTCCTCAATCGTTTTCCTATTTGTAGCATTATATTTGGGCCCATTATTTTTCACCTCTATACATATTAAACTATTGCCAGACTATATTAAATATGCTATAATTATGAAAATACGCTGTGAGCATAAAAGACAAGCTTATGGGGGTTAAAGATGAAACATCTGAAGACATGTGGCTTTATTTGCTGCGACGATAGTATTTCAGTACAAAATACTGATGAAAAACCTGAATTAAAGCACAAAATTGAAGAAATAATCAATAGTTTAATAAAGGATTATCATGCAACATATTTTGTGAGCGGAATGGAATTTGAATTTGAGCATTTTGCTGTTGAAACTGCTCTTGAACTAAAAAAAATATACCACTCACAATTAACCATAGAATCAGTATTGTCCTATGAATCCTTTGCAGCAAATTGGGATGAAATGAAAAGGGACAAGTATTTTTCTATTATGCAAAAAATTGATAAAGAGACATTAATTCAGTACCATCATACAAAGGATTGTTTAAGAAAGAGAAATATCTATATAATAAATAAATCAAATTATATTATAATGTTATGCAGAAATATATGTGAAATCAATGATTTAACATTATATGCAAAATCTAAAAAGAAAATTTTATTACCAATAGAGACAGATACATTAAATAATAAACCATTATTGAAAGTTTTGAAATAAAATGCAAAGATAATTGCACCGGCAGAAGCGATAAAGGCCAGTCCTATATATTTCTGACCGGTTTTTACCATGCCAAAAAATAGACTTTCCTTTAAGCAATATATCGTAACGGGTATAATTATTATAAAAAACAGATAGATTTTATTGAAGAATTTAAAAAGGCAGATTGTCATTTAGTATAGAATTTAGTATAATATAATAGATAACAGGCAAAGTCAAATGATTCACGGGGGGACGAAATGACAATAAAAGACAAACAAAAAAATATTCCCTTTATAGATTTGAATGAGCGCAATATGGCGGTATTGGTTCATTCCTTGTTTTCTTCATGGATGCTGTCATTAATATTTGAAGGGCAGGTATTTCAACAAATTGCCAAAGCCTGTAACTTTGCAGTGGATTCAATAATTATCGGGTCCTCCGCCGCTATGTTTTCCGGATTGCTCTTAGGCGGATTTATTTTAAAAACAAAAGTCCATGCAAAAAGGCTCTTCCTCTATTCCTACCCATTTTTTATTGGTCTGTCATTAGTATATTTTTTTCCACCCTCGATATTGTGGACTATGGGGATAATTACCGGGTCTTTAATATCAGGATGCTGTGTATCAGGATGGGGATTTTATTTTAAAACTGTTTCAAAGAAAAATGAGCGTACAAAAACAGCTGCAGACATGCTGATTATTTCCAATATTTTGATGATTGTATTAAATGCAGCTGCAATAAATATATCCCCTTACCTTGGACTGTCATTGTCCATCCTTATGCTTACACTTGCATTTATAATTGCCCTGAAACTTCCATCGGATTACAGTGAAGAATACAGGGGTAAAAAGGATGACAGCTTAAGCATTTCAAACCTTTTATCCTTCTTTTATCTCTTTATAGTAATATTGACAATTAATTCAGGTTTGATGTACCATGTGGTAAATCCGGCCTTTGAACATCTTGAGGCACTGACAAGCTGGTATTGGGCAGTTCCTTATGTTGCAGCTGTACTGATACTTAGAAGTTTTTCCCAAAAAATAAAGTCATCTTATATACTTCATGTTGCAATCGCAATGATTGGTCTTTCATTTACAGCCTTTATCACTCTTGACCGGTCTGTAACAAGCTATTTTATAGTGAATACAATTATGCTTGGCTCTTGCGGTGTCCATGATTTATTTTTCTGGAGCATATTGGGGGAGATGCTTGACTACCATGAAAACCCTGCAAAAATTCTCGGCATTGGTCTTTCTGCCAATGTATTAGGCGTAGTATGGGGCGGACTTATCGGTAATAACCTTATCGCAAATAATTTACAAAGCTTGAATCCATCCCTGCTTGCCTTTGCTGTAGTATGTATAGCTTTGGTTCTTTTGCCCCCCTTGAACAAACACCTGGCTTCACTGCTTAAGGGGCACACATTTCTTACTGCATTTGTTGAAATGCCCGAATCTAAACAAAACAGAGAAATAAACAAACTTTCAACATTCGGGGATTTGTCGGAAAGGGAAAAACAGGTTGCATCACTGCTTCTTCAGGGGAAAACCTACAAAACAATTGCAGGGGAGCTTTTCATCAGTGAAAATACAGTAAAATATTACGTGAAAAATATTTATTCGAAATTCAACATTCAAAGCAGGGCAGAACTGATTGATATGGTAATGAAGG
>CAZAYQ010000012.1:2992-22504 GCA_964489345.1 uncultured Clostridia bacterium
TATTCGAAATTCAACATTCAAAGCAGGGCAGAACTGATTGATATGGTAATGAAGGGAGGAAACCGCTGAAGGATCTCATCCTTTCTAAGAAAAACAGCCACCTACCCGAAAAAGGTAGGTCTGTTTTTTAAAAACTACCCTTTTCGGGTGATTTTTTTTTGTATTTTTACTGCTATAATTTACATAAATGAGGTTTTGCTATTTATTGGGATGGTCCCTGCGGGCGGAAGGAATGTACCGAATTTAGAGTTTCTGCTGGCAGGGGGAATGGCCCCGAAGCGGTTAATAAAATATGTGGTGGAAACTATGAATACAATTATCAGAAGAATAATTATTAATATTTCAATATTATGCTTATTAACGGCAGCATGGGCTCAGTTCTTTGCTTTTGCAGGCAGAAGCTTTGATGTTCAAATCCTTGTAATTACAATATTAATAATAGCTGCAGGGGTCATTCTTATATACCTGCTGTTAAAAGATATTAAAAATCTGAAAATCGCCAGGCTCATAAGAGAAAATTTCATATTAAAGGTTAAGACTGCAGTAATAAGCGAAATAGCAGAAAAAGAAATTCCTCATAAGCCCATACATATAGATGACACTGAAATATTCGTATCATATTTTGGAATTCTTTTTAACGGGAAAATTGTAAAATTCAATCAGGAGGGCGTCCGGCTTACAGCTATGGACATAGGGAATGATTTTATTTCATTCACCTACGGCAATGATAAGCAAATGCAGAATTTACGAATTGTACGCCCTGATATTGAGCCGGAAGCCATGGACGAAATGATTAATAAGTTTCGTTTTGAAACGGGGATTACCCCCTCAATGAGGTGACATAGGGATAATTATTGTGAAAGATGCAGCTGTATCTTGTTAAATTAAGAGGAGGAAAATTATGTATTGTGAAAATTGCGGGACTAAGCTGCCCGATGATTCTGCATTTTGTCAAGAATGCGGCAGCAAAATATCATTTGCGGAAAAAGAAAACCGGCGGGGACCTGTTCCTCCTGTTATGAGACAAACAACACCCAGGCAGCCGGAAGAGCCCTACGGGAGACAAACAGCACCCGGACAGCCTGCAGAGCCCTACGGGAGACAAACATCATCCGGACAGCCTGCAGAACCTTACGGGAGACAAACAGAACCCAGACAGCCGGAAGAGCCTTACGGGAGACAAACAACACCCATTAAGCAATCTGAATCCTCCACGGGGGGACCTGCAGATATTATAAGTTTTGGTCAATATGCCTTCATGATTTTTATATCAGGCATTCCGTTTATTAACGTAATATTAATGTTAAAATGGGCATTTAACAAGCAAAAACCTAACAAAAGCAATTTTGCCAAAGCTTTGCTTTTTTATTACCTGATAGCGGTAATAATTTATGCTGCCTATATCTGGCTGTGGCTAAAAGCGACTTCAAGCATCTAAATAAAACTATTATTTGAAAGGGGAAGGGAAATGGAAATATTTATAGGTTTATTAATTATTATAGCTCTATTGGCAGTACTGGCGGTAATGTCATACAACGGCTTTGTAAAAACACGGAATCAAATTGAAGAAGCTTTTTCCACCATGGATGTGTATTTAAAAAAACGGTATGATATGATTCCAAACTTGGTGGAAATAGTAAAACAGTATTCAATTCATGAAAAAGAAACTCTTGATAAAATTGTCCAGGCAAGGAGTATGGCAATAAACGCAAGGTCTGTGGAAGAGCGGGGTCAAAATGAAAATATGCTGTCCGGTGCTTTAAAGTCACTTTTTGCAATATCAGAAGGCTATCCCGATCTGAAAGCCAACGAAAATTATTTAGAACTTCAAAAACAGCTTTCTGACCTGGAGGATGAAATATCCCAGTCCCGCAAATATTATAACGGCGTTGTTAAGGTTATGAACAACAAGGTGGAAATATTTCCTACAAACCTATTTGCAAAACTTTTTGGCTTCAACAGGTATCCATATTTTATGGCTGATGAATACGAGAGGCAGAATGTAGAAATTAGATTTTGATTAGAGGTGGGCTGATGAAAAAAACTCTAATGCTTTGTGCTGCAGAAATCCTCTTAATTCTGGCATTTGTGACGGCAACTGCCTTCGGTGCCGAAGCATTCAATATTACTTCTTACAATATTGATATGACAGTATATGAGGATAACTCCTATGCAGTAATTGAAACCATCCATGTTGATTTTACTGATAAAAGGCATGGCATCATCAGAAGCATACCCTTGAAAACAAACAGGGGAAAGACTGCATTAATTACCGGTATAGATGTTTTCGACCATAAATTTTCTACTGAAAAAGTATCAAATAATATTGAGATTAAAATAGGGGACCCTGACTCATATGCATTTCTTTCGGAAAAGTATACAATCGCCTATATTTATACTATAGGAGATGACTATTTAGATGACAGGGATGAACTCTACTGGAATATAATAGGGAATGACTGGGACTGCACAATAGAAAATGTTACCTTCAAAATCAATATGCCTAAGCCCTTTAAGCCCGGAAGTCTGTATTTTACCCACGGGAAAAAGGGCAGCACAAAACATGACGGTGTGGACTGGAATATTGAGGGAAATACCATAAGGGGGTCCCTGGCGGTCACTCTTATGCCTAATGATTCCCTTACAATTGCCATGCCCCTTCCTGAAGGATATTTTTCAGAGGCGGAAAAAATAAGCACCGGGGTGCCTTACGGCTGGCTGGTGTCTCTTGCCTCATTGGCTGCAGGCACAGGCCTGTGGCTATTCATGGGACGGAAGAGGCAGATATATCCAACAGTTGAATTTTATCCTCCCCAAGGAGTGACCAGTGCCGATGCAGGGTTTTTAATCGACGGCAGGGTAGATTCATTTGATATAACATCCCTTATAATTTACTGGGCGGATAAGGGATATCTGTCAATAAGAGAAGAAAGCATAAAAAAGCTTTTTGGCAGCAAAAAGTCTTTTACACTTACAAAACTAAGGGATATTTCAAAGGACAGCCAGGATTATGAAAAGGAAATGTTCCAAAGCTTGTTTTACATGGGTGACGGAGAAAATGTAAGTACAGAACAATTGGAAAACCGTTTTTACACTGTGGGGGAAAGAGTAAAAAAGCAGATTAAATCAAGCTTTGAAGATAGTGATGAAACCCGTATCTTTCAAAGAACAAATATATTGTGCCGCATCTTGCTCTTGTTGACAGGAGTAATCAGTACATTGCCCTTTTCCTATCGGGCAATGAAAGAATCAGGCAATGTTGCTGAAGCAGGACTGCTGTTGAAGACCATCATAATGTCTGTGCTTATAATGGCAGCCCTATATTTCTTAATGCATATTTTGAGGAATTGGAAGGGGATAAAAAAGGGGGAAAAGTTTACACAATTGTTTATTGCTATCGTATTTTGCGGGGCAATTTGCGGCGCATTTATATATTCATTAAGCTTATCAGGCAATGTGTCAGGGGGTCTGCTTTCTTTAGCAGGGGCGGCTATGCTTGGTCTTTTGTCAAACCTATGCAGCCGGCGGACTGAAGCAGGCATGTGGTATCAGGAAAAACTTACAGGATTCAGGGAATTTATAAAGGCTGCAGAATTAGACAGAATTAAGCTTTTAGCAGATGAAAATCCAAATTATTTTTACCATGTGCTGCCTTTTGCAATGGTCTTGGGGGTAACAGACAAGTGGGCGAAAAACTTTGACAACATTATGAAGGAACCGCCCGACTGGTATCATTCATCATACATGGGCAGCTTTAGTGCTGTTAATTTTGCAAGGGCTTTAGATAATGATTTAAGAATGTTTTCATCAGATATAGTCTCAAGTCCAAAGACCGGTTCAAGCATGAGCGGGGGAAGCTCAGGAGGAGGGGCAGGAGGCGGAGGCGGAAGGAGCTGGTAATGCCGGAGGTATTATTATGATAAGAAAAAACATTGCGGGATTTGGGCTCTTATTTATGGCAATATCAGCATTCGGCGGATTTTATGCATACTATAAATTAAGCGGTGATGCTGAAGGCATTGAAGCCGGCAAAATTGCAGGCGGTATGCTTTTAGCATTATCCATAGTGAGCTTTATAAAAATAAGACCATGGAAATAGGGAGGAAGTTATGTATTGTGAATCATGCGGTAAAAGTATAGATGACGACAGCAAATTTTGCGAGCATTGCGGAAACAAGGTCGAAGAAGAGATGCATGATGACCGGAAAACAGAAGAAACTCAAGAAACAGCAGAAAAAGAAATAGAATTGATTCAAGAAGAAGCTGAGTTTGACGAAACAACTCTTGTAAAAAAAATAGAGAATGTTCAAAAATCACCTCTTGAACAGGAAACCAGGATTTCAGAAAATATTACTAGGAGCAGTAGAGGAAGCTACAAGTGGATGTATGAATTTTCCTTGTGGAAAAACCCCGCAGTCCTGATAACTGTTTTCAAAGTTCTGCTCATAGCCTTGATGGTTCCCGCCTTCTTGATGTTCTTTTTGACATTAGGAGAAGGTATAGGAGAAGCCTTTAAGCTTTTACTTTCCATGCTTGGAATAGGGGCTGTATTGATGACTGTTCTTATGATTGCAGGATATGTAATGCTTAGCCTGGCCTATGGGGGCAAGTATTATGTTTTGTTTGAAATGGATAAGAAGGGCATTAACCATATCCAGCTTGATAAACAGCACAAAAAAGCACAGGCTTTGGGCTTTCTTACAGCTTTATCAGGTCTTTCGACCGGTAATATTTCTGCAGCAGGAGCAGGCCTCTTGGGAGCCTCTAAAAAAAGCCTCTATACGAATTTCAAGAAAGTTAAATCGGTTAAATTCTATCCAAAGAGGAATACAATTTATTTAAATGAAGCCTTCAATAAAAACCAAATCTATGCATCAAAAGAAGATTATTTCTTTGTTAAAGAATTTATTTTGGAGAATTGCCCGAAAAATGTAAAGCTTATAGAAAAATAGTGAACTTCACAAATAAAATATAAGGGGGAATTTCATTGAATAAGGTGAAATATTGCAGGAAGTGCGGAAATGCAGTCAGGGAAGATGCCGAATTCTGCAGGAATTGCGGTGCTGTGCAGAACATCCGGCCAAAGATGCCATCTATCAGTGATACTCAGCCTTCCGGCAATAATAGCAAAGGACAGGATATTTTTGATAATGAAATAAAAGCTGTGAAAAAGAAAAGAAAAATATTAGCATATGTTGCAGCACTTTTACTTGTAATTTTTGCAGCAGTTAACATAATAAACTTCCTAAATGATAAACCCTATAAACCGGGCGGTGTTTTAAGCACAAGTAAAAGGGAGGAAGAGGGAAGCATAAGGGAATATGTTGTGAGCCATGTAAAAATATCTGATGATGATTTGAATATTCCTGCCCGGTCAGGAACAGTGAATCCAAAAGAGCCGGAAATTGCTATAGAAAATACTTTTATTAACTTTTCAGCTTATAATTTGGATGGAGAAAAAGAGGTAAAAGTCAAGAAGCTAAAAGAAATCAAGGACAGTGAAAAAGGCTTTACAATTCAGGCCTATGATTTTGAAATAGAGGGCATTTCAGAATTCAACACACCTGTATATGTTGAAATGCAATATGATCCGGTAATTGAAGACAACTTATATGAAGAAAATACCATATTTGTTCAGTATTACAACAAGGAAGAAAAGCAGTGGGTCATGATACCCTCTTGGATAGATGCAGAAAATAATACTGTTTCAATTCTTACAAATCATTTTTCCACCCTTGGCATATTTCAGGATGATGAATTTGATGATGTTAAGAAAATTGCCCATTTATTTCAATATTCAGGGGAGTATAAAGGGCCCTTAACACCTGTATATACTACGGGAAGAAATATAGAAAGATATTATCAGTTTGTAGATGAAACAATTTTTCAAAAATACATCGATTATAAAACAGTCCCTGTAAATGACTGTGCATCAAGCTTTTTAAATGCAATGAACCATGGCACATCTGCCGGAGGCTATTATTTAACTGCAGCATCTCCGGAGATGTACAAAGATACTATTAAGGGTTTCAGCAATGCAGGGAAACTTTTTGTATTTTCAAAAATTACCTACCAATGGTACATGGGAGTAGCTACAGAAGATATTATAATAGATAATTTTTTTAACCTTTTAGAAATAGCCTATTCATCAGTAGGTGTGGCTTTAGCAGTACCTGAATTGACTGTGGTTGCAGCCGGAGTATGGTTAACCGGTTTGACTTATGATGTTGGAAGCGTCATTTATGAGCATGTGACTGATAACGAGCCAAGGTATTTGGCATACCGCTTATTAAGTGAAAACGGCTCCATTAATTATCTGCCTGATGAAGAAATCTGCGTCCTTTGGAGAGATATAAATGATACATCTTATTCAAATTATGATGAGGAGCTGGCAAAAAGCAAACACAAAAGCATTGAGCTTTATGGAGAACATGGATGGGCAAAAGCTTTTAATGCCATACAAAAAAAATACAAAGAAAATCCCATAGAGATGACAAAAGCCCTGGAAAGACTTTTGGAATCCTATTTGGATGTGTTCTGGTACCACTATGATATTGAAGCCTTAACGAATTATCTTAAAACTACAGAGATAGGTACTATATTCAAATCAAGCTTATATGATGAATGGGAATGGCCTACAGAATATGAAATTCAACAATATAAAGCAAGTTACAGAACAAAGATGAAAGAATACCTAAGGCCGGTTATGAAAGCCATGGCACAAAAATCAATGTTGGAATTAAACGAACTCACCTTACAAGAAGTAATAAAGCTTTGGGATATAGTAAATATGGAAATTGATTTTGAAATAATAGATGAGAATTTAAAAGCGGAGGAATTTTTTCCCTCTTCCCCCTTGTCGGACATGACAATTAAACTGTCAGAACTCAGCGAAGAAGCAAACCCCCGGGAATGGATATGCAGTGAAAGAAGAGAAAAAAGCAATTATGTTTTCGGCTGTAATCTTTATGCCTATATTAAAGCAGGATGCCCCACGAATGTGGAATTTTATGAAAAAGATGAAGAAAGCGGCTTCTCCGAGCTGGTGCTTTCAAAGGAATTTTCTCTGTCAAATCCGACCGTCATATCCATTGACATGAGCATGGAGGATATAAACGGTATATATACCGGCAAAGCCAGGGGAGTAAATTATATAAGCGGAGTAGAAATGGACTTGTATTACGAAGCAATAAGAATAGAGTCCAACAAAGAAGGGATCCTTCTAGGCCCTTGTTTGGAAAATGGAGACTATGACCCGGACAATTTGGTTCAATGTGTTTTCAATAAAGAAACAAAACAATATGAAGGAAAGGCGAGGAGAGAATCCGGCAACCAATGGATGGAGCTTAATTTTACAGCTCAAATCTATGAAGTATACAAAAAACCAAGAGCTAAGGTAGCCTATTCTCAAACCATATCCTCAAGATCCGGCTCCTTATATTTATATGAATATGATGTGGAAAAAACTTCAGCATTAAAAGGAAATCCTGTGAAAAGAACTTCGGAAGAATCTGAAAGTCCCCCTCCTTCAGGAGGAGGAATCCCTGTGGGCGGATTCACGGGACCTATTATACCCCAAGGAGATTAGATATATTATGAAAAGAAAAATTATAAATTACCTATATCCCATCATCCTTGCCGCAATAGTATTGTTGCTCTTGTTTGCGGCCGGCTGTCAAAAAAGCAATGACAAGCCTCCTAAAATGGAGGGGCCGGAACCGGAAGCCCACAGCGGTGTTTTTGTCAGCCAAAATGCTGTATTTACCTTCGATGGCAGTGATACAGTATTCGTTGAATTTGATGATGACTATTTAAAAGTGCTGGATAACCCTCCAAACAAGACCTTCTACACCTATGCCTTCACCTGGTATGAATTTGGCCAATACAGGTATGACGTTGCAACAAATTTAAAACTCTACCATGAAGAAAGCAAGACCATGCTGGATTTTATAATAGGGGGCACCACCACGGCTGACAAAATAACAATTTCTTATACTCTTGCAGACCATGAAAAATTAGAATTTGTAAAGAAAGAATAAGAATTGCTGCTACAATTAAGATGTATGTTTTAAGGCTTGTTATTGCTATGAATGAGACAGCAGAATCTAAGAATTTTAAAAAATGAATGGAGGTAAATATGAATACAGACAGCAGTTTGGGAATACCCAAGATACCAAAGTTTGAAAAAGAAATTGAAAAGAAAGAAAAACCCGGACCCTTGGAAGCAAAATCAGTCCCCCGGGTCTATGAGCACAGCTGGGAGCTCTTAATGGACTTAATGATCAAGGGGGCAAGAAATGTCCCTAAAATTATTAAATCTATCATAGTGCCCCTGGCTGTAGTAACAGTGGTAAATATTGCTTTAGGCATAATCCCCACTTACAAGTTAGGAGGCCTGGCAGGTAAAATAGTATTTATACTGATATTCTTAACAGCTTCCTATAACAGCCTTATACCAAGAACAATATTTTGGATTGCAATATTCACTGTGGGAAAGAGGCTCTTTATGAAAGTCAAAAATTTTGGCCTGACAAAAACAATCAGTGACTTTAAGCAATTGCCCCCTGCTATTAAGAAGTCTCTTGATACTTTAGGCAAGAAAAAAATGTTTGTCTTGATGGGGCCAATGGGCTTGGGCTTGATTGCTGCAAATTTTCTTACCAGAAACAACCGTTTTGACAAGGCCTTTGTGCCCATAGTGCTGGCAATATCAATTGCAGATACGCTGTTAAAAGGAAGAGACAGCTTATTGTTCACAGCCCTTACATTAATACATAAGGACTTATCCGGATTGGCTAAAAAAAGGGTGGGACTTTCAGACAGCCATGTCTTTATTACAGCCCTTGGCTTTATGTTAGGCTTAACAGCCAACCTCCTTTTTGCTGTCATAAAAATAGACCGGGGAGGATATATTGCAGGTTTAATTTTGGCTGTGGCAGGAATTGCCATGCTCCACATAAATGATAAGGGAGTGGAAAAAAATTAATATAAAATCATATAAGGACAGTAAATATAATTTTGCCTACAGTATGGATTTGGAGTCAGGCTTCTATTACAGGACGGGGATATACGACAAAAATGGCATCGATACCAAAAAGGATCCCTTTATGGCATCCTTCCCTCATCTGCTGGATGTGGGAATTATGGGCTCCTGTGCCCACGGGAAATCAGGCCTTTGCTTGCAGTCAGGCACCCAGTGCTATCAGGACGGTTTAAATAAGAGCCAGGATGACATGAAGCTTGAAGACTTTAAAAGGATAGTGGATGAAAGCAGGGGGAAACTCTTTCAAATAGCCTTAGGGGGCAGGGGTGACCCGGATATGCACGAAAACTTTGAGGATATATTGCACTACTGCAGGGCAAATGACATAGTGCCCAATATGACAAGTTCAGGTTTTGGGTTGACGGAAGAAAAAGCCCGCTTAATGAAAAAATACTGCGGTGCTGTGGCTGTCAGCTGGTATAGGACGGACTATAGCTTAAAGGCAATAGACCTGCTTTTAAAGGAAGGAGTGAAGACCAATATACACTATGTGCTTGGCAATAATTCCATAAAAGAAGCCTATGACATGCTCACAGAAGAAAAGATACCCAAAGGAATAAACCGTATAATATTTTTGCTTCATAAACCGGTAGGTTTGGGACAAAGCGACAATGTATTGAAGGCATCAGACCCCATGACAAAGAAGTTTTTCAATTTGTTTAATGAGGATAATTACTGCGACCTATCAGGCTTTGACAGCTGCTGCGTGCCCGGCCTCATAAATTACAGCCCCAATATTCACTTGGATTCAATAGATACCTGCGAAGGGGCAAGATACAGTGCCTAT
The DNA here is from genome assembly GCA_964489345.1 of uncultured Clostridia bacterium. Lineage (GTDB taxonomy): Bacteria > Bacillota > Clostridia > Tissierellales > Sedimentibacteraceae > Sedimentibacter. The sequence continues at coordinate 12,823 of CAZAYQ010000012.1, forward strand.
ATAACACCGGATATGAAAATTCTTCCTTGCAGCTTTGACCAAAAATTAAAATGGGCCTGTGATTTACGAAAGCATTCCATTCAGGAGGCATGGGAAAGCACAGCTTTTGAAAGGTTCAGAAGTACTTTAAGCATGAGCTGCCCCAAGTGCCCCAAGAAGAATTACTGTTTGGGAGGATGTCCCGTAAAAAATGAAATAGTTTTATGCGAGCGACAAGAAAGAACAATCAAATGTTGAAAATGTACAGAATATAAATTGATTCAACTGAAGGAAATTTCAAAGAAAGGAGCAAAATAATGAAATTAAGACAAGATTTCGTAACAAATTCAAGCAGTACAAGTTTTGGGGCTGCCTCTGTAATAGCAGGGCTTGTTGCAGCACTTTCAAGCTTTGGAGTGGCTGTTTCTGCTGCAGCAGAGGAAGAGATGGAGTCAGATGCTGACATGCCGGATACTCCCTTAGATGGGCCTGACAGGGACTTTGACCCGGAAAGCTTTGTGAATTCGGATATTGATTACAATGAAAAGTTGGATAGAATCGACAAGGAAATAGGCCAGTATGAAAAAGAATGGGAATCCATAAAGGACAGCTTGGACAAGGAGGATTACGACCAGGTTAAAAAAGAATATGAAGACTATATTGATTATTTAAAAGGCACAAAAGCACAAGCTGAAGGAATAGAATTTGAAAAACAAATTGAAAAAATTGCCCAGGAAGCAGAAAAAGAATACAAGGACCAATGGATTGACGAAAGAAAAAAGGACCTTGAAAACACAAGGGAGCAAATCGAGTTTATCAATGCAGGCATAAAGGGTTATAAGGAAGCAGGCTACGATACAAAAGAGGCAGAAAGACAGCTGGATATCTATAAGTCAAGGGAAAAGGAGCTTGACAATACCTTGAAAAAAGAAGGAATTGAACATAATTACAAGGCAAAGGAAAGAGAAGATATAGGTCCCAGCAAGTCTGTAGCAGAGTTAGTGGCAAAGGTTGATGAACAATATAATAAAATTTTAGAAGACTTAAAAAAAGAAAAGATAGACAGAAAGAAAAAAGAAATAATCGAAAGAAATATAGAGGCCTTCAGAGCAGAAAGTGCTGAATATATGAAGTTTGCAGGTACGGCGGACAAATATTTAAAAACCGCCGAAGTAGTTCAAAGTGCCGCAGACATAGGTGTTGATGCCTTGGAAAAGGTGACAGGTCCTGCAGGAAAGGTTATAAAAAAGGCATATGTAGGGGGCAAGGGCTTAGGAAGCGGTGTGGGGGAAGCCATGGCAGACCCTTCCAATGCCGCATCTCACATAATTAAAGGAACCGTCAAGGGTGCCGGAGATCTTGCAAAGGAATTTACAGACAGCCAACTGATAAAGGATGGGATAAATATTGCATCCGAAACAGTCCAGGGAGGAATTGACTCTTATCAAAAAGGAGAATCCTTTGCAGACGGTCTGATGGGGGGCATTAAAAAAGCAGGCGTAGAAATAGCAGGGGACAGACTGGCAGATAAATTCCTGCCAAACGCGGCAAGGGACATTGATTTTGGAAATTACAGCGGAAGTGAAATCTACAAGGGAGTTGTAGCAGGCAATCCAACCATAAAAGAATTTTTAAAAGACTCTTTAAAAGATTCTCTTAAAAACAATACTATAGGGCAGGTAAAAAATCTTCCCAAAGGTGAAGGCTTTATATTTGGAGATTTAAAAATAGGTGATTAAAAGGAGGCTAATAAATGGCAATTGAACTTAATGTAAAAATAAAAGAATTGACCTGGTTGGGGAAGGCTTTTGAGGATAAGACCATAATTTCACCCTTCCTCTTGTTTCAGGATTCAGATTTTAATGAAGAAAATATAAGCGAACTTATTGAAAAAGGTATAATTGATGAAGAAAATAATTTAAAAGCTGAATTTTATCCGCTCCTTGAATGCCTTTCAAAAGCTGATAAATATGTGGAAATAAAATTCAAAAGAGGACCTGTAGAGGCAAGAAAGTATATATTGTCAGCAGGCGAAAACAGCCTTTCTGCAGCCTATAAAGATGATATGGCATATTTCACCATGCCCTCAAATCCTCAGGCTATGGCAGAATATCTCAAGGATTTTATGGGAGGCAGCAAGTTAAGCGGCTGTGATTTATCCTTAGAAGCAGATGCCTGTGAAGTGTTTGTTTTTACCGCTGTTTGTGATTTGTACAGAAAAGATGTATTCAGGGCTTATGCAGAAGAAGAAGTTTTTGTATACAGGGGAGCATCAAAAGATAATTTATTGGAAGCTATGAATAATTTGAGAGAGAATTCTCAAAAGCTTGCCTACCACATATTTGTATTAAACAAGGGTTTTGAAATTATTGATGAAGCTAAACTTGAAGAAGCAATAAATTCATTAGCTGAAAAAGGGCTGATAAAAGAAGAAGATAACAAATACTATCCTGCAGGTGAAGGCTTGCTCTTTGCAGGGAATTTCCTCATTATAGAAAATATGCTTGAGCTTGTGGCCGGTCAGCTGCATGAAGACAAGCTCTACAGGTCATCCTTTGCTATGCTTCAGGCAGGACCTCTCGACCTTGTCTATATGGAAAAATCCGGTGACAAAATAATCATGGAATGCATGTCTGCCTTGAATGCAGTAAATTTTGTTGAAGACCTGATGAGTAAAAATTACCTTATTGTTTAATTCAATAGAATAAAGGTAATCTCAATCCCTTAAGTGCCTGAATATCAATATAAATGATATCAGGCACTGATTTTTTCTTGCACACTTATTCGATAGCTTCATGGTAAAGATTCAACATTTTTATTTCTTGAAAATTAGCAAAAATTGATATATAATGTCGTTTGAAAGGCTATTGTTGGGGAGAGGATGAGGTTGCTGACATGATTACCGACGAAACACTTTACCGCTCTTACCTTGACGGTGATGACAGGGGGCTGACTGTGCTGATGGAGAGATACGGAAGCAGCCTGACTTTTTATATACATGGATACCTCCACGATATTTATGACGCGGAGGATTTAATGATTGAAGCATTTTCATATTTAATAGCAAAAAAACCCCGAATTCGTGACGGGGGCTTTAAAGCATATCTTTATAAATCTGCCCGGCATCTTGCCTTGCGCTTCATTTCCAAAAAAAGCCTTAGCCGCTGCTTCGGCTTTGATGAAATTGGCAGTGAGCCGGAGAGCGGAATTCTTATTGAAGAAGTAATACAGACAGAAGAGCGCAACCATACACTTCATCTTTGCATGGACCAGTTAAATCCTGACTATCGGGAGGCCTTGTATTTAGTCTATTTCGAAAACATGCACCATGCTGAGGCTGCTGCCGTTATGGGGAAAAGTGAAAAACAAGTGTCGGATTTGATTTATCGGGGGAAGAATTCATTGCGCAAGAGGTTGGGACAGGAGGGGATTGCTGATGCGAAATACTGAAGAACGTGTGGCTGCCGTCAATAGGCGGGTAAAGGAAATTGAAGGGCAAAAACTGATACTAAGAAGCAGAATCATCAGAATTTCATCTCTTGCTGCAAGTTTGCTGCTGATTATAGGGTTTTCATTTGCTATAGCTAAAGTGGCGGAAGGTCTGCCTGATGGCGGCTATGCCCATTTTGGCGCTGAGGCAAGCATATTTGATGTGCACGGCGGTTTTGGATATGCCCTCATTGGTCTCTTATCTTTCAGTCTTGGCGTGAGCGTGACTATTCTGTTTTATCACATTCACTTAAGGAATCAGAAAGACAGGGAGGATGCAAAGAAATGACGGTTGAACTCATTGACAATATTTCGCAGTTTCTGGTCACAATGTTAGCAGGAATTTGGACAGGCATTTTATTTTATAAAAACGGCAAACAAGCTTATTTGCTTCTTGCCTGCTTTTACGCCACCTTTGCCTTAGGTATGCTCCATTGGACTCTTAATATACTATTATTTTCTTATACACCTCAGATCTTCTATGTATCGGAGCTGGCATGGAGTGCAAGTTACATGTTTTTATTGACCTTGGGGTATACCCTGTCCACACCCGATGAAAGAAAATTTAAACATCCGGCTGTATTGCTTGTTCCAATTATTTGTCTTCCGCAAATGTTTTTATATTTTGCCCATGGCGATATATTATTCAACCTCCTGACATGCGGTTTGACAATGGCTGAAGGATGTTATTCTGTAAGGGGGCTGTTCTATGCCAGGAAGCAGACCGGCAGGCTAAGGGATATGCAGTATTTCCACATAGCCGTTTTATGTGTCATAGTATTGGAATACTGCCTGTGGACTCTATCTTGCTTTTGGGTAAGCGATACCCTGACGAATCCATATTTTTGGGTCGACTTTTTGCTGACTGCTGCGCTTTTCGCTTTGCTGCCGGCTATGAGAAAGGCGGTGGGGACGTGACCTATATCGAAAATATCTTTGTGTGTATTGCAGCCCCCCTTTTAGTTGCGACAATCAGTATGGGTAAAAATTATTATCGTATATTTTTATTTTGCATTGCAGGCATGGGGGCCTGTTTGCTATCAGCATATATCAACACCTTTTTCGCCAAGCTTTACAATGCAGACTTGATTAATGCCACAACACAAATTGCTCCGGTGGTGGAGGAAATTATGAAGCTTTTGCCGCTTTTATTTTATCTTTTAGTTCTTGAGCCAAGGCCGGGGGAAATTAAAAATGCTATGATGATTGTTGCTGCCAGCTTTGCCACCTTTGAAAATATTTGCTGCCTTATTCAAAGCGGTGCAGACCAGCTTTCATTTCTGCTTATAAGGGGGTTTGGCACCGGGGCCATGCACATAGTCTGCGGAGCCATTGCAGGCTATGGACTTATGTATGTATGGCAGCGAAGCTGGCTTAAAATTCCGGGAACCTTCGGTCTTTTGTGTGCTGCCATCACCTATCATGCAGTTTATAATCTGCTTATTGCCCACGGCGGCACAAGCCGGTATTTTGCTTACGGACTGCCCATACTCACCATAGCTGCGGGCATGATTGTGCATAAATTGATGAAAAACCTGCCGCAATACGAACTCCGGTAGCGGCGGCAACTATAAAACTTAGAGGTTATCAGATGAAAAAAAGATTATTATGCCTTATTCTTGCAATTATACTTAGCTTATCCCCGGCCTTTCAGCCTGATGTTCAGGCTGCAGACCGGCCCGGGGAAGAATTTAAGGGTTATTTGGTGCGTCTTGCCGACTCAGGAGGGATGGTTCAAGCATCTTTAAAAACAGGAAAAAATCTTGAAATGATCAGAGAAGGTTTGTGCCTGACAGAAGATTTGCAGACGGCTCAGGAACTTGTAGACAGCGGTATCGCTGAATTTTACGAGCCAAATTATATTCTTACGGTGCAGGATGGCCCATCCTACACACCAAGTCAGTGGAATCTGCTTGCTGTTAAGATAGAGGCTGCCTGGGAACATGTTGACTATGAGGGCGGCTTTGATATGCAAGGCGACGGTGTTGCAGTTGCAGTCATAGACTCCGGTGTATACAGGGACCACCCGGATTTTAATAAAGATAATATCTTAGAGAACTATTGTTTAGCAGATGATGACCCTTCAGATGAGGGCTGGGAAGGATGGCACGGCACTTTCGTAGCCGGCATTATTGCTGCCCGGGTGAACAATGACCTTGGAATAGACGGCTTGACGCCCAATGTGGTCATTATGCCTGTCTCTGTTACAAATAACGGCCAAACCACCACAGATAAGGTAATTGCAGCAATAGAATATGCCATTGAAGAAAAGGCGGATGTAATAAATATAAGCATAGGCGGCAGCAATTATTCTGAGCTTCTGGAAGAAACCTGCCAAAGGGCGGTGGATGCCGGTATTATTGTGGTAGCTGCTGCAGGAAATTATTTATCAGGTGTAAAAAGTCCGGATAATTATATGTATCCTGCCTCCTATGACTGTGTGGTGAGCGTGTCTGCCTGTAAGCAGGATGGCGGTGGCGGCGGAACAGCAATAAATGCAGTCTTTGATTCGAGTTACTCATATTTTAATAATAAGGTTACAGTATCTGCCCCGGGTACAGATATTCTTTCCCTTTTTACAGACGGGGGCACCTACACATCAAAAGGCACCTCCTTTTCTGCTCCTCATGTTTCGTCCATGGCTGCCATGGCAAAACAGAGAAACAAAGCTCTTTCTCCGGCTGTATTTGAAACTCTGCTGGAGGAAAGCACCGATGACTTGGGTGACTCAGGCTATGATATATATTATGGACATGGTTTTGTAAATATAGAAAAGCTTGCCCTGCTGCTGGATAAGTCTTATGACATTATATACAATAATATAGATAATGCTTTCTTTGAAGAAGGAACCCTTGTACCGGAAAGCTACACCCTGGCTTCACCGGACATAAGCCTGCCGGAACCTTTTAGAGAAGGAGACAGGTTCATGGGCTGGTATGAGGAAGAGGATTCTTCCGGTTCTCCGGTCACTGAAATTCCTTCCGCCTCCATGGGGGACAGGACATTCTATGCTGCCTGGGAGAGTGATAAACTTGTCACGGGGACAGCAGAAATTATCGTAAGCCATGGAGCATCCGGCGACCCGGATAGTGTTGACCCGGGAGATACCTTGAGTTTGAGCCTGAACTTGGACAAAGAGGACCAATATGGGGGAACAATAAGCTGGCATGAGGGTGACAGCCTTCTTCATTCTGCTGATACATATACAGTTGAAATTAATGACGTGGGAAGAACTATTAATGCTCTTTACACTGGTCCCGAGGGCTGGCTGGGCACACTGGCAACAGATGCCGTAAAAGTTGAAAAGGCTGTCCTTGGAGGAATATTGATTATTGAACAGACTTCAGGTATAAAGAGCGGGGATATTCTTGGTCTTAGTTTGGAAAGCCAAGTTAATGGAGATTTTGTCCAGTCTGAAAGCAGCGATTACAGTCTCTGCTGGCTGAGGAACGGTCAACCGGTCCCTGGTGAAACTTCTGCAAGCTATATAGTGAAAAAAGAAGACCGGGGACAGAAAATATCAGTGACAGCCCAGGCGAGGGGGGAGATTTACAAGGGTTCCCTTGTTTCAAATGAAGTTGAAGTGCCGGCTGCTTCTTCAGGCGGTGAAATCGGCCCCGGTGGAGGCGGCGGGGGGGGCGGAGCGCCCCCGGCACCCATTGTCCTGCTGTATACCATTAAAGCCGCAGCAGGCAGCGGCGGAAGCATCACTCCGCCATCATCTCAAGTGGAAGCAGGCGGAAGCCAAACATTTACTATAATCCCTGATGAAGGATTTGAAATAAGCAATGTATTGGTTAACGGAGAAAGCATAGGTCCCGTATCATCCTACACCTTTAAGGATGTAAATGAAAATTCAACCATTGAAGCAATATTTGCCCAAAAGACAATACAGGCAAGTCAAGATTTCATCGATATAAAAGATGAGGACTGGTTTAAAGAATCAGTTGAATTTGTAGTAGGATTAGCTTTGTTTAAGGGAACTGATGAGAATACATTCTCCCCATACATGTCCATGACAAGGGGAATGTTTGTAACAGTCCTTGGCAGGCTCTATGAACACATGAATGACTTGACTTTAGCTAAGCCCCGGGAATTATCATTTGATGATGTTCCTCTTGACAGCTATTTTGCAGCAAGTGTCAAGTGGGCAAGCGACAACAATATAATCAGCGGATACGGTGAAGGCCTCTTTAAGCCTGACCAGCCTGTAAGCAGAGAGCAGATTGTTGCTATATTATACAGATTTGCAGCCTATGCAGGTCTTGATACTAGAAAAACATCTGACATAAGAAAATTTCCTGACAGCGAGGAAGCTTCCCCATGGGCCCTTGAGGCTCTTAACTGGGCAGCAGGCTCAGGGATTTTAGGAGGAAGGGCTGACGGAAGCTTAGACCCCCAAGGCCTGGTCCAAAGATGTGAAGTAGCAGCAATCCTTTTTCGGTCCATTCACCGGTAAAATGAGATATTTCGGGGTTGAATTACTCAAAATTTCAATTAATGTGTGGAAATATTTAGGGTTTCCCGCGAAATATGCTCAAAATTTCAATTAATGTGTGAAATTCCAAAATATACACAGCAAAAAACACACATTAGTTGAAATTTTGAGTATTTAGATATTAAAAACTTATGAAAGGATGTATGATTAAAAGATTGCTGAATCATACAAATCGAAAATGTATAATCCTCATCTGAATGACATCTATATTACCAAACGACTAAGAAGACGCTTAAATGAAATAAGCAATCATGCTATTACAACTATTATCGCTCCCATGGGCTTTGGAAAAACAACAGGGCTGGATTGGTGGACAAAACAGCTGCATAAAAAAGACAGCAAGGTCCTTGTTCTGAAGCAAATGATTCTGACAGATTCTCCAACGGATTTTTTGAATAGTCTGTGCATCACATTGAGGGAGTACCCTGTTTTGACGGAACAAATCAAAGCATTGGCTTATGCCGGGGACCAGCGTTCAATTGCTATGATGGCAGAACTTATCAAATCAGAATTTTCGAAAAATCCCCAACAAATTTACTATGTATTGGATGACCTTCATATTATGCCCCAAAGACCATTTGGGAAATTATTATTATATCTTTCTAAAAATTTGCCGGAATCAAAGCATATAATTATTATGTCACGCAATCAGATTTTCAGGGAGGAAGAAAGGATGCTGCTTGGCAGTTCCTTGTGTGAAATTACAGCTGATGACTTGAGGTGGAATTATCAGGAGCTGAAAACCTATGCAGACCAGTGCGGACTTGATGCAGCCGAAGAAGATTTAAAAACTCTTGCAGATATGTGCGAAGGCTGGATTTCCATGATATATTTGAATTTTAAAGCTTATGCTCATCATGGCAGCTGGCTCTCAAACTCAGAAGATATTTATACATTGATATACCAGGTATTGTTAGAACCCCTTAGTGATAGAGAACAGGAATTCCTTATTACGATTGCTATAACTGATGAATTCACGGCAAAACAGGCAAAATATCTGTGGGGGTATCCGGATGCCGTTGACTTGCTGGACAGCCTGTCAAAAAACAATGCATTTATTACAAAAAATGAAACAGGAATATTCAGATATCATCATATGCTTCAGATATGTGCAATGCAGGAGTTTGCTAAAAAACCGGAAGATTTACGACGAAAGGCGTATTCAAGGTTAGGAGAATGGTACTATGGGCAGGAAGAATATGTTCGTGCTTATTATTCATTTGACAATGCCAAGGATTGGAAGGGCCTGCTTAAAACTATAGAAAAAGACAAAGCAAAAAGTCTTAATTCAGAGCATAGCAAGGACTTTTTCAGCTGGGTTGAAAATTGTCCGAAAGAATACTTTATGAAATATCCGTCTGCCATAACAAGCTGTATGGTAAAGATGTTTTCATTCCACAATATACCTGAGCTGAAACGCATGAAATCATTGCTGTTAGAATCCTTGGACCAGGATACGGGCTTATCTGTAGAGGAGCGCAATAATCTTTTGGGAGACGCTGAGCTGGCTGAAAGCTTCCTTTCTTACAACGATATATCAGCAATGAGTGAATATCATCGGAGAGCCTGTAATTTGCTCAACAGGACATCTTACAGCGTGGACCCGAAAGGTGCATGGACTTTTTCCGCCCCCTCAATTTTTATGATGTATCATCGAATGATAGGCAGTGCAGACATTGAAAACAATGAAATGAAGGAATGCATGCCATATTACTA
>CAZAYQ010000013.1:0-22157 GCA_964489345.1 uncultured Clostridia bacterium
GCTTGATGAGGCAGACTTGATAGATGAACAATACTTTTTGGAAGTGTCTTCGCCGGGAGTAGAAAGACCTTTTAAGAAGGAAAAAGATTATACAAGTAATATAGGGAATCTTGTAGAAGCCAGATTTTATAAGCCAATTGACGGTAAAAAGTCTGTAAGGGGTCTTTTAAAAGAGAAAAACGAGAATAATATTGTAATTGAAACAGGAGAAGGGATTCTCAGGATTGAAATAAGCGACCTGTCGAAAATTAACAGAGTGTTAGAGGATTTTTAGTGGAGGGGTTAGATGAACAAGGATATTATTAATGCATTAGCTGAGCTTGAAAGAGAAAAGGGTATCAGCCAGGATGTTGTTTTGGAAGCTATAAGGTCTGCATTGGAAACAGGATATAAGAAGAATTACGGCAAAGCTACAAATTTCAGCATTGAAATAGATAAACAAAATGGTGAATACAGACTTTATCAGGATAAAACTGTTGTAGCAGGTGTTGAAAACAGCAATTTGGAAATTTCATTGGAAGAAGCAAAAACAATTGATAAAAAATTTGAACTGGAAGACATAGTCAAAATAGAAATTAGACCCAAGAAGGATTTCGGCCGTATTGCTGCCCAAACAGCAAGACAGGTAATACTTCAAAAAATCAGGGAAGCTGAAAGGGAGTCTATTTTCAGCGAGTTTTATGGAAGGGAATCTGATATTCTCACAGGTGTTGTGCAAAGAGAAAATAAAGGCAATGTATTTATAGACCTGGGAAAAATTGAAGGAATACTTGCTGTTGGTGAGCAAATACCAGGAGAAACATACAATGCCGGAGACAGAATAAAAACTGTTATTCTGGAGGTAAAAAACACGGGAAAAGGGGCCAGCATAATGCTGTCAAGGAGCCACCCCAACCTGGTAAAAAGATTATTTGAACTTGAAGTGCCGGAAATACATGACGGGACCATTGAAATATTTTCAATAGCAAGAGAAGCGGGCTCAAGAACAAAAATAGCTGTTTTTTCCCATGACCCCAATGTTGAACCTATCGGCTCCTGCGTAGGAAACAAAGGAACAAGAGTTAAAAATATCATTGATGAAATAAACCAGGAAAAAATAGATATTATAATTTATGAAAAAGACCCTGAAAAATTTATAGCTAACGCTTTAAGCCCTGCTAAAATTGTTATGGTTAAAGCAAATGAAAAAGAAAAAACAGCAGTAGCTGTTGTTCCTGACAATCAGCTTTCTTTGGCTATAGGAAAGGAAGGACAAAATGTAAGGCTTGCCGCAAAGCTTACAGGATGGAAAATTGACATAATAAGCGAATCTCAGTATAATGAACGCCCTCAGGAGGAAGTATGAAAGCACGAAAAATACCGATGAGAAAATGCATAGGCTGCATGGAGAGTTTTCCCAAAAAAGTCTTGTGCAGAATTGTAAAAACCAGGGAAAATGAAATATTTTTCGACTCAACAGGAAAGCTTAACGGCAGAGGGACATATATTTGTAAAAATATTGAATGTTTCAATAAGGCAATTAAATCAAAACGCTTGTCAAAATCATTGGAAGCAGAAATTCCTGATGGAGTATATGAAGCTATAAAAGCGGTGATTGAAAAAAATGAATAAAATATATTCAATGTTTGGAATTGCAAGAAAGAGCGGAAATGTTTCCATAGGTTTTGATGCAGCAAGGACAGATATTGAGAATGGTATAAGCTTTTTGACAGTAATTGCAGAAGATGCATCAGAAAAAACAAAGAAAAATATTATATTTATATGTGAGAAGCACAATTGCAAATATATTGAGTTCGGTGAAAAGAAAAGAACGGGAAAAAGCCTTGGAAAAGAAATTGTGAGTGTTCTGTCTATAAGAGACAAAAACCTTGCATCATATGTATTAAATAACCTATAAACCGGAGGTGGTTGCATGAGAATATATGAACTAGCAAAAGAATTGGAAATGAACAGCAAAGATCTTTGTGTATTAGTAGAGAAGGAATTAGGAATTCCAGTGAAAAATCACATGAGTTCTCTTACTGATTTAGAAGTTCTAAGGTTTAAAAAAGCCTTAAGCCTTATGAACAGCACTAAAAAAACAAAGGTTGTGAAAGGCGGCAAAAATGTAGTTATTGATGATGAGCCCTTAGTTGATGAAAAAATAGACTTGAATCAGGCAAAACTTAAAAAGGTAGATAAGAAATTAATATCACCGGTTAAAAAGCCTGCTTCTACAAAATCAAAGACCGGAAAGCCATCACAGGAAACAGAAAAAAAAGAATTTAAGAAAGACCCGGGGAAAGAGAAACAAAATCAAAAAAGACCCCAACAGTCCCGTCCGGAACCAAGACAACAAAAAGTTAAAACTATAAGTATGGAGGATTCAATCCTTGTAAGAAATTTTGCAGACAAACTGGGCCTACCAGTAAATGTTGTTATACAAAAGCTTATTCTGCTTGGTGTAATGGCAGGCATGAATCAGGAAATCGACTATGACACAGCAGCACTGATAGGAGAGGAATTAGGTGCTAAAGTAAACAAAATAGAAGTTGTTGATGAGCTGCAAAACCTGGAGAATTCATTGTTTAAAGATGATGTGGATGATGAAAAAGACATGGCTCCAAGACCGCCCATTGTAACTGTAATGGGTCATGTTGACCATGGAAAAACATCGCTTTTGGATGCAATAAGAGATACAGCAGTCACTAAGCTTGAAGCCGGAGGAATCACCCAGCATATAGGTGCTTCACAGGTAGAAATTAACGGCAAAAAAATAACATTCCTGGATACTCCCGGCCACGAAGCATTTACTGCAATGAGGGCAAGGGGAGCAAAGGTTACTGATATAGCAATAATAGTAGTAGCTGCTGATGATGGTGTAATGCCTCAGACTGTTGAAGCAATAAGCCACTCAAAGGCTGCAGGAGTCCCTATAATTGTAGCTGTAAATAAAATCGACAAGCCTACTGCAAACCCGGATAAAGTAAAACAGGAACTTTCCGAGCACGGGGTAATATCCGAGGAGTGGGGAGGAGATACTATATTTGTACCGGTTTCTGCAAAAAAACGAACAGGCATTGAAGAGCTTTTAGAAATGATACTTTTGGTTGCAGAAGTTCAGGAATTAAAGGCTAATCCTAACAGAAGCGCTAAAGGCACTATCATAGAAGCCAAGCTTGATAAGGGAAGAGGACCTGTTGCAACTGTTTTGATAGATAAAGGAACATTGAAAAAAGGCGATTATGTATTGGTAGGAAGCACTCACGGCAAGGTGAGAGCCATGTTTAATTCAAAAGGAAAGAGAATTAATCAGGCAGGACCTTCTGTTCCTGTTGAAATTCTGGGGCTCTCGGAAACACCTCAAGCCGGTGACATGCTGACGGTAATGGAAAACGAAAAAGATGCTAAAAATATTGCAGAGAAACGTAAAGACAAGAAACACCTTGAATCTATAAATGTTTCATCAAAGGTATCCCTTGATGACTTGTATGAAAGAATTCAAAAAGGTGAAGTAAAGGATTTAAATATTATCATTAAAGCAGATGTAAGCGGGTCAATTGAGGCAGTAAAACAATCACTGGAAAAACTGAGCATGGAAGAAGTTAAGGTTAATCCCATACACGGCGGTGTAGGGGGAATAAACGAAAATGATATCCTTCTTGCTTCAGCTTCAAATGCAATAGTTATAGGATTTAACGTAAGACCTTCCGTAGCTGCCCTTGACCTGGCAAAACAGGAAAATGTAGATGTAAGAACCTATAATATAATATACAATGCAATTGAAGATATTGAAGCCGCTGTTAAAGGAATGCTAAAACCAGTATATAAAGAAGTAATTATGGGAAGAGCTGATGTAAGGCAGACATTCAAGGTGCCAAACGTTGGGCTTGTGGCAGGAGTTTATGTTACAAGCGGTAAAATTACAAGAAGATCAAAAATAAGACTGCTGCGTAACGATATAGTTATTCATGACGGACAAATTGCATCTCTAAAAAGGTTCAAAGATGACGTATCAGAGCTAAACAGCGGTTATGAAGGCGGAATCGGCATAGAAAAATACAATGATATAAAGGAAGGCGACGCAATGGAAGCCTATATCATGGAAGAAATTAAAAGATAAATGAGGGTTGGAAATGGCTAAAAGAAGAAACTCAAGATTATCGGGGGAAGTTAAAAAAGCAGTGTCGGAAATAATCAGAAATGATGTAAAGGACCCCAGAATTTCAGAACTTTTGAGCATAACGGAAGTACATGTGACAGAAGATTTGAAATTTGCCAAAATATATGTATCAGACTACAACGATATTGAAACATCAATGCTTGCCTTGGAAAGTGCCAAAGGTTTCATAAGAAAAGAAATAGGCAAAAAAATAAAAATGAGAATTATTCCGGAACTTATATTCATCAGGGATGATTCAATTGAAAGAGGCATGCACATGAGCAGCCTTATAGACAAAATTATTGAAGATGATAATGTCAGAAAGGTTAATGAAGATAATGCTGAAGAATGATGTGAAGAAAATATTTAATTTAATAAATTCATCTGATAAAATTTGCATAGCAGGGCACAAGGCGCCTGACGGAGACTGTATAGGGTCAGTAATGGCCCTCTATAACTTTCTTAAACCTTTAAATAAAAATATATCTGTAATGATTGACGGGACTATTCCTTTTAATTACAGGGTATTTGTGGACGGAAACATTATTTCGGAAAACTATAACAATGAAGAATTTGACCTTCTATTTGTATTGGATTCAAGTGACAGGAAGAGGCTGGGGAAGTTTGAGGGCCTTTTGGAACACTCAAAGAAAACAGTTGTTATAGACCACCATATAACAAACGAAGGTTTTGGAGATATAAATATAATTGATTCGGCTATGAGCTCCACGGGAGAGCTCCTATACGATATATTTAAACTTGCAGATATGGAGATATCAAAAGAAACTGCTGTTTTAATCTACATTGCTGTTTTAACTGATACAGGTAAATTTTCCTATCAAAACACGACAGCTAAAACTCACATAAAAACAGCAGAGCTTATAGACCTGGGAGTTAATGTATCAGAAATAGACAACATTGTTTACAATTCAAAACCTGCAAATATAGTTAGGGCATTTATGGACTGTGTAAGCGGTCTTGAGCTTTATTATGACAATAAGCTTGGTATTACAGCAATCACAAAGGAAATACTAAATAAAAACAATGCTCAAATGGCTGATGTTGACGGTATTGTTGAATACATAAGAGAAATAAAAGAAGTTGAAGTATCCTGCCTGTTAAAGGAAAATGATATTGGAACAAAAGTGAGCTTAAGGTCAAAGAATAAGGTGGATGTTGCAGCTGTTTCATTGAAATACCAAGGCGGCGGCCACGCAAGGGCTGCAGGCTTTGACATTAATGAAAACTTAGAAAATACAAAAAAAATTATTCTTGAAGAATTCAAAGAGTATTTTGTTAAATGATAGGAATATTAAATATATTAAAACCCACAGGCATGACATCCCATGATGTGGTAAGTGCCGTTAGAAAAATACTTAATATAAAAAAAGCCGGTCATGCAGGTACCCTTGACCCCAATGCAGCAGGAGTGCTGGTTGTTTGTGTTGGCAAGGCTACAAAATTCAGCGAATACTTAATGGATGGCAGCAAAGAATATGTATGTGAGCTGAAGCTTGGAAAAAGCACGGATACCCAGGACAGCTACGGCATGCTTGTAAATGAGTCAGACAAGGATATAACTATTGATGAATTAAGAGAAACCTTAAAAAATTTTAAGGGTCGGCAAATACAAATTCCTCCCGCTTATTCTGCCTTAAAATTAAATGGCAGAAAGCTCTATGAATATGCAAGACAGAATATTCCGGTTCAAAAAGAAGGAAGAATGATTGATATTGAAGATATAAAGCTTCTTAAATTCAAGGGAGACTCTGCACTTCTAAAAGTAAGATGCAGCAAGGGCACATATATAAGAACCCTCTGTCATGATATAGGAAAGGAGCTTGGTACATACGGGCATATGGGAATTTTAATAAGGACTGAATCAAAAGGGCTGCATATCAGAAATTCTGTAAGCCTGGACCACTTGAGATTTCTTAATGATAACAAGAGGTTGAATGAATGTTTGATAGCTCTTGAAGATATTTACAAATTAGAAAAGCTGTTCATTGAGTCCAAATATTATGACAGATTGATAGCAGGAAATGAAATTCACCTTGAAACAAGCATAGAAAGCGATGAATTTTACGTATACTGCAGGGATTCTCTTATAGGCAGGGGGAAAAAAGTTCACGGGAACAAAGTAAAAATAGACAAAATGCTGTACAGCAGGTGACGCTATGAATGATATAAATGGTTCATGCATTGCAATAGGCAACTTCGACGGTCTGCATGTAGGACATGATGTACTAATCAGAAGAATGATTGAGCTGAGCAGAGAAACAGCTCAAAAAAGCATAATAATTACATTTAAATACATAAGAAACGATTTAAAAAAATCTTCCATGAATATTAAATACATCAACAGTCCGGATATGAAGCTGGCAATATTGAAATCTTACAGGGCAGATAAAGTTGTAGAAATAGAATTAAATGAAGAAGTATCCAAATATTCGCCGGAGAAGTTTATAAAACTTTTAGCCGATGATTATAATGCAAAAAACATAGTAGTTGGCTATAATTTTACTTTTGGCCACAAGGCCGGGGGCAATATTCATACATTGATAGAATTTCAGGAAAAATACGGTTACCGGGTGGAGGAAATTCCACCGGTGAAGTATAACGGTATTGCAGTAAGCTCAACGTTGATCAGAAAGCTCCTCAATGAAGGGAAAATTTATGAAGCCAATACACTTTTGTTAAATAAATATACTATTTATTATGATGAATTGAATATTAATTATAATAAAAACATAGGTTTTGTGGATAATAAAAGCAGTATTTTAGTTCCTCCCGACGGAAAATATATAGTAAGGATGGGAAAGAAGGGGTATGTTTTGAACATTGTTTCAAGCAGGAACGGCACATGTTTGATATTTGACAAAAGGATTGAAGAAGACAGAGATATTGTTTTTATAGGCAAAGCATCATAAAACTTATTGATGTGTGAAAAATCTCATGTTTTGAAAATTACTGTTTACAAAATTCTGTTAATGTGGTAGACTTTAAAAGTTCCATAGACTAAGTTCAACGACTCCTCAACGTTTTGCTTGGATTATGGTGAAATAATAATATGGAGGTAAAAAAATGAATAAGGAACAAAAATCACAAATTATCGAGCAGTACAAAATTAACGAAAAGGATACCGGATCACCTGAAGTTCAAATAGCTTTGCTGACTTTCAGAATCAACAATCTTACAGAACATTTAAAGGACAACAAAAAGGACCATCACTCAAGAAGGGGTCTTTTGCAAATGGTTGGACAAAGAAGGGGCTTTCTTAACTACTTAAAAGAAACCGATATCGAAAGATACAGAAGCATCATAGCAAAATTAGGACTGAGAAGATAAACGGTAAAGCGGGGGAACCCGCTTTATATTTTACATTAATGGAGGTAAAAGGTGGAAAGAATATTTAAATACATACTTGCCGGAAGAGAATTGAAAGTAACTGTGGGCAAAATTGCTGAACTTGCAAACGGATCTTGTATAGTTCAATACGGCGACACGGTAATTATGGCAAATGTGGCAGCTTCAAAAATGCCTAGGGAAGGTATTGACTTTTTCCCGCTGAGCGTAGATTTTGAGGAGAAACTATACTCTGTAGGCAAGATACCCGGAGGATTCATTAAAAGAGAAGGAAGACCCGGTGAAAAGGCAATTTTGACATCAAGATTGATTGACAGACCCTTGAGGCCGCTTTTCCCCGGCGGATACAGAAATGATGTTTCAGTAACAGTTACTGTTTTATCGGTAGATCAGGACTGCTCACCGGAAATAGCGGGAATGATAGGCTCATCAATTGCATTGTCCATATCAGACATACCCTTCGAAGGACCTACAGGCTCTGTTAATCTGGGACTTATTGACGGGAATTTCATTGTTAATCCCGACAGCAGCCAAAGAGAAGCAACCCTGCTTGATTTAACCGTATCCGGAACAAAGGAAGCTATCATGATGGTTGAGGCAGGTGCTAAAGAAGTTAAGGAAGAAGTAATGCTCAATGCAATACTTTTCGCCCATGAAGAAATTAAAAAGCTCTGCGGTTTCATAAGTGAAATTGTAAAAGAAGTTGGAAAAGAAAAATCAACTTATACAAACTATGTATGCGACCAGGCAATTGAAAAAGAAATCAGGGAATATGCAGCCCCTATAATAAACCAGGCGATTATTGAGGAAGACAAACAAAAAAGACAGGAAAACATAGATAGCTTTAATGCAAAAGCAAAAGAAATTTTTCTGGAAAAATATCCTGAAAACCAGGCAGATATTGACGATGCCCTATATTCAATTGTTAAAGAAAAGGTAAGAGAAAATATTCTTGAAAGAGGTATAAGACCTGATAACAGAGGAATAGATGAAATAAGAAAGATATCCTGTGAAGTTGGAATTCTCCCAAGAACACACGGGTCAGGTCTTTTCACCAGGGGACAGACTCAGGTTCTTACTGTAGCAACCCTGGGAGTATCAAGCGATGAGCAGACACTTGACGGTATTTCGGAAGAAACTTCAAAACGATACATGCATCATTATAATTTCCCCTCCTATTCGGTTGGTGAAACCAGACCGTCAAGGGGTCCGGGAAGAAGAGAAATAGGCCACGGCGCTTTGGCAGAAAGAGCATTAGAGCCCGTACTTCCCAGCGAAGAAGATTTTCCTTACACTATAAGACTTGTTTCCGAAGTTTTAAGCTCAAACGGCTCAACATCACAGGCAAGTGTGTGCGGCTCAACATTATCCCTGATGGATGCAGGAGTTCCGATTAAGGCACCGGTAGCAGGGGTTGCAATGGGACTTATGAAAGAAGAAAACAATGTAGTTGTGCTTACAGACATTCAAGGTATGGAAGATTTCCTTGGAGACATGGACTTTAAGGTAGCAGGAACTAGGGATGGAATTACTGCAATTCAGATGGATATAAAAGTTCATGGAATTGACAAGGAAGTTCTTACAAATGCCCTTGAAAAAGCTCATA
This sequence comes from uncultured Clostridia bacterium, assembly GCA_964489345.1. GTDB lineage: Bacteria > Bacillota > Clostridia > Tissierellales > Sedimentibacteraceae > Sedimentibacter. The sequence goes on from CAZAYQ010000013.1 coordinate 9,114, forward strand.
CCGGAAGAATGTTCATTTTGGATAAAATGCTTGAATGTATAGATAAGCCAAGAGAAGAAGTAAGCAAGTATGCACCTAAAATTATCACAATGATGATTGACCCCGACAAAATAAGAGATGTAATAGGTTCAGGCGGAAAGGTAATCAATAAGATTATTGAAGAAACAGGAGTAAAAATCGATATTGAAGATGACGGCTCAGTTTCAATAGCAGCTGAAAATGTTGAAAGTGCATACAAGGCAAAGAAAATAATCGAAGGAATAGTTAAAGAAATCGAAGTAGGCGAGATTATACTCGGAAAAGTTGTAAGAATAGAGTCCTACGGAGCTTTTGTAGAGCTTTCCGACAACAAGGACGGTTTGCTTCATATTTCGCAGATAGACAGCAAAAGAGTTGCAAAGGTTGAGGATGTCTTGAAAATGGGTGATGAAGTCCTGGTAAAAGTAATCGGAATCGATGAAAAAGGCAAAATAAAGCTTTCAAGAAAAGCAGCAATGCAGCAGAAAGAAAATTAATTACAAAAAATACATTAATAAGTGTTAAATAAAATCGAGGCAGAAACCTTGATTTTTATTTAATAATAATAGTGTGATATGGGGGAAAAATTATGGGTATGATGGTAAAAGATTTGTTTAAAATGAGTCTTTTTAAAGACGCAAAGCTTATTGCGGGCAAAAATGGACTTGATAATGAAATTATTTGGATTAATCTTATGGAGATAATAGATTCATTTCATTCTTTAGTAAAAGGAGAATTTTTGTTTACATCAGCATATGGTTTTAATGATGAAAGAATATCCAGGGATTTGATTAGCAAATTAAAAAACAAAGGAATCAGCGGACTAGGTATACAATTAGGTTATTATATTGACAGCATACCTGAGCATATGATTATTGAAGCTGACGATTTGGGCTTTCCTTTGGTCCATATACCTATTAAAATTACCTTTTCAATGATTACCAGAACTTTGTACAAAGAGCTTATAAATTATAATGTGGAAGAAATAAAATATAAGAACATAACTAAAGATGATTATATTTTGATTGATGTATTAGAAAACAAAAAAATTAACAGTGTGCGTATGAATTATTTAAAAGGAATTGTCTCTTCTGATGATAAAAACGCTTATTTGATGATTTTTTCAGTTTTTCATAAATATGACGGAATAATATTGAGAACTGATGTTGAAGACAGCATGAATAAAATAATAAATGTTTTAAGATTGCATGATTGTATGATTCATAAAGAGGTAATACGGGGAAATTATTTAATATTGTTAAATCTCGGCAAATGTGATAGTATTTCCGACATCCAAAGGCATATTGATTATGAATTGAATTCACTGTCAGATTTATATAATAATTTAATTTTTATAGTCAGCATTTCTTCAAAATTTTCAAATGTTGAATCTATAAAAAAATCCTATTATGAAGCAATGTCCTCACAGCAGCAGCTTAGTAAAATAAATTGCAGCAAGGGAGTTATATCCTTTGAAAATTCCGACTTTTTAAACTTGTTTATCAAAGATAGTACACGAAATGAAATGATTGAATTTTCGAAAAAAATATTAAGTCCAATTAAAGCATATGATAAGGATATGAATACCAACTATTTTGAGATGCTTGAAGTTTACCTAATCAATAACTGCAACATAACAAAAACATCAGAAAATTTGTACGTTCACAGGCATACAATGAAAAATAAATTAGAGAAAATGAAACTGCTTTTTTCTATAGATTATTTAGATAATATTACTTTATTAAAATATAGATTTGCGTATTTCATCAACAATTTATACAAATAAAGAAACCAAAGAACTGTCGGTTAACTAACAGTTCTTTTTTATTGTACAAGATGTATAAAGTTTTTAATAATTTTTAGAATTATTGATTAAAGATAATGTTAAAGAATGATGACAACAAAGGAAGTAATAATACTTACTTGATAGTATAGTTGTACAATATGTCCAATATGCAATATTATTATAGTTATTTTGTAAGTTGATAATTTGTATAAAGTAAGAATATAATCTAAATAATCATTAAAGGGAAAGCGCTACCTTTAAAAATACTTTGAAGGAGGTAACAAAATGGAAAAGGAATTGGAAAAAAAGAAAAGAAGTTTTCAAATGCCTCATGCCTATGTGCTTATGCTGGTTATAATTGTATTTTGCGTTATATTGACATGGATAATGCCGGCTGGCAATTTTGAAAGGGTGGTAGATCCAGAACTGGGCAGGGAAATAGTTGTTCCAGGAAGTTTCACATCGGTAGAATCTTCACCTGTTGGAGCATGGGGATTTTTCCTCGCATTGTATGAAGGCATGATTGAGGGAGCTGGCATAATTTTCTTTATAATGTTTGCATCAGGCTATGTGTTCATATTGACGAAAACAGGTGCCCTTAATGCACTAATTGGTTTTTTGCTAAAAAAATTAGGCTCTAAGGATTATTTGATAATTCCAATTTTTATGATTCTTTTTGGTGTGGCAGGAAGTACATTTGGTATGTATGAGGAAACATATGGATTAATACCTGCATTTATTGTCATATTTATAACATTAGGGTATGATAGATTGGTTGGAGGAGCAGCAGTAGTTGTTGGCGTAGCAACAGGATTTGCATCAGCAACTTTAAATCCTTTTACCATAGGAGTTGCATCCAGTATAGCAGGTATACCTCTCGTTTCACCTAAACTTACAATTTTTAGAATTGTAGCATTTATATTGTTTATGACATTATCTATAAGCTATGTTATGAGATATGCAAAAAAAATAAAAAATGATCCTACAAAGAGTTATATGTATGATCTGCCTGAAAGAGCATTAGATAATGTGTTATCAAGAGATGAAGTTATGGATTTAGAATTTACTAGTCAACATAAAATATCTCTGTTTGGATTTGCACTATTGATTGTAGTAATGGCTTATACAACAGCTATACTCGGTTTTTATATAGGCGAATTATCCGCTTTATTTATCATATGGATGATAGCAACAGGTATAGTAAATAAAATGTCTTCTAGGGAAATAGCGGATGCATTTGTTGAATCTTCATCAAATGCAATTTACGCCTGCCTTTTAGTAGGTCTTGCACGTTCAATATCTGTTGTGATGACTCAAGGACATATAATTGATACAGCTGTACTATATCTTTCAAACGCAGTGATAAGTTTGCCAAGCAGCCTTTCCGCAGTAGGAATGCTTGCAGTACAAAATGTAGTTAATTTCTTTATACCTGCTGGTTCTGGACAAGCAGTTGTAATGATGCCGATAATGACACCGGTAGCTGATTTAGTGGGATTAAGCCGTGAAGTAGCTGTTACTGCATTCCAATTTGGAGACGGTTTTTCGAATTTGTTTTGGCCTACAGCTTGTGCAATGCAATGTGGAATCATGGGGATAGGAATGGACAAGTGGTATAAATTTATAACGCCGTTATTTGGCATGATGTTTATTCTTCAAGCAATATTGATGGTTGCAATGGTATTGTTAGGTATCTAAAAATAATTAAGAAGCAAGTGCAAATTTAATTAATGGAAAGTCTGCTGAGAATCATAGGTTCTAAAGTTGACATGATTACCCGGAAAAAATCTATTTTAGGTAATTAACAATTGCCAAATCGTATTATAGGAGGAGAAAAATATGACGAAATTGGAAGATACAATAAAACAGTATTTTACTGAAAAAGAAATCATAGATTTGACACGATTATTAGTTGAAAGCCCAAGCCATACTGGAATAGAGAATCAAGAAACACAAGTAGCAAATATTATATATGAATTTTTTACAAAAGAAGGTATCCCCGCTGAATTAATACAAGTCGCCGATGGCAGATGCAATGTTATGGCAACCCTTAAAGGAAAAGGGACAGGTAAATCATTACTTTTATGCGGACATACAGATACTGTACCACCATATGATATGCAAGATCCATATGAGTTAAAGATAGTAGACAATAGTATGTATGGACGAGGCGTCAACGATATGAAAGGTCAAATTGCATGTATGATTACGGCAATGGCAGCAATCAAGAGGGCAAATATTGAACTTTCGGGAGATATAATATTTGCAGGGGTAATTGATGAAGAAGCTAAAAGTTTAGGTGCCAGGGCACTATTAAAAAATGGGCTTGCAGCTGATGCTGCTATTGTAGGTGAAGGCACTCAAATGCAAATAAATACAACACAAAAAGGCTTGGAATGGCTGCAGTTTAATTTTCATGGTAAAACTGTTCATGGGGGGAAGCAGAAAGAAGGCATAAACGCAATAGAGAAAGCAGCTAAGTTTATTGCAAGAGTTGAGGCGGAATTGATACCTAAAATAGAAAACCGGACTCACCCTAACTTTAATGTTCCTTCTTCAATGAACTATGGCATGATTAAAGGCGGGACACAGCCCAGTACTGTAGCAGGAGACTGTATACTTCAAATTGACCGGCGCTGGGTAGAAGGTGAAAAATATGAAGAAATCCTTGATGAATATCAAAAAATTTTAGATCAACTAGCATGTGAAGATCCGCAGTTTAAGGCCGATTTTGAAGTTATGGACATAAGCTACATGGAGGAAGGTTTCATTCATGAGGTTATGAATACTGATACAAATGAAGAGATTGTTAAAATTTCAGAACAGGTAATTAAAGATGTTCTGGGCAAGGCGGCAAAATTAGATACCATGCCTGCATGGACGGACGGAGGGCTGATTAATACTTATGGAAAAATTCCAACAATAGTATTGGGCCCAGGCTTTATGGAAAATGCACATTCGGCTCAGGAACATTTAGAAATAGATTCACTTATTCCGGCAGTGACCATTTATTCATTAATAGCTTGTAAATATTGTAAATAAAAAATAATTACGCTTTGTTTCATAAATTTTTAAGAAATGCTCCCTAATCTTTGACCATAAGGTCTTAGATAGGGAGCCTTATTATTTGACGCGTTACTGTTCACTCAATATGAAAATTTCGATTTATTTAAGGCAGGTGTGCAAAATTTCGATTAATGCAGGGTAAAATTATAGATATTTACGGAAAATCCTGTACTAATCAAAAATTTGCACATTTCAATTTAGCACGAGTAAACAGTAACTTTGACGCTAATCAATCAGTATTTAATATTTAATATTGCCTTGTATTTTATATAATATTTTGTTAATATAAAAATAGATATATATCATAAATGGACCCTTTTATTAATACATTTAATCATAAGGGGGATTTTTATGAAATTTTTTTGCAATGCCTCATTCATAAGGAAAGCTATAATAATAGTATTGCTGTTGATTATTATATTATTGTTATTGATGGGCAGATTTAGAACTATGAGAATAAGAATTTTGGGATTAAATGAAGGGGTACACACCTTTAGAGGTATGGAGGCACACCTCTTGCTAGAGGGATAGTCTTTGAGGAAAGAGAAATGTCCCCGAATTACTAATGATGCAGTAATAAGCAACTGGAGGAAAAATGATAAGAAAGCACACATTGGATAACGGAGTCAGAATAGTAATGGAAAAAATAGACTATGTAAGGTCTGCATCCATAGGTATTTGGGTTAATGTGGGTTCACATAATGAAAATGAGGAAACCAATGGTTTGTCACACTTTATTGAGCACATGCTTTTCAAGGGGACCAAAAACAGAAAGGCAAATGAAATTGCAGAGGAAATAGACAGTATAGGCGGTCAGATAAATGCATTTACCAGCAAGGAATGCACATGTTTCTATGTTAAAGTTTTAGACGAAAATATAAAAGAATCTATGGATATACTTACGGATATGTTTTTCAACTCTTTGTTTTCACAGGAGGAAATAGAAAAAGAAATATCTGTTGTTATTGAAGAAATAAAAATGTATGAAGATTCTCCCGAGGATATTGTGCACGATAAATTATCTGAAATTATTTTTAACGAAAGCCCTATGGCATATAATATTCTTGGTACGGAAAAAAATCTTAAAACATTTAACCGGGATAAAGTAAAAAACTATATGGATGAGAATTATTCTCCCTCAAATACAGTAATCTCAATTGCCGGAAATTTTAATGAAGACAAATTCATAGAGCTGGCAGAAAGTAAATTCAGTTCATGGGAAAATAAAGAAGTAAGTAAAATTTACAAGAAATCAAATTATCAAAGAAAAGTTACAGGAATAAATAAGGATTTAGAACAGCTTCATATGTGCATAGGCAATATTACATTTGGAAGGCATGATAAAAACTATCATTCTCTCCTGGTTCTAAACAATTTGTTCGGCGGAACCATGAGTTCAAGAATCTTCCAGGAAGTAAGAGAGAATAAGGGTCTTGTATATTCTATTTATTCATTTGTATCCAATTATTCCGAAACGGGGATTTTCAGCATCTATGCAGGCATGAGCCATGAGCAGGTTGAAGATGCCTTAAGAACCATATTGATGGAAATGGTAAGCATTAAAAACGGAAATATCAGTGAAGAGGAATTTCAAAGGGCAAAACAACAGATTAAAGGGAATTATATTTTAAGCCTGGAAAGTACATCAAGCAGAATGTCGGCAATCGGCAGAAGAGAACTTTTGTATAATGAAATTCTATATCCCGATGAAGTGATTGAAGCAATCAACAATGTTAAGATTGAAGATGTTTTGGATGTGGCAGAAGATCTGTTCGATATTGACAATTTAAGCATAACATTTACAGGTAATTTGAAAAAATATTTTGATATTGAGGAAAAAATTAATAAAGTACTGGGAGAAAAATATGAAAATAAAAGTTCTTAAGAAAAACCCTTTTAAATTACCGGCTTATGAAACTAAAGGTTCAGCTGGAGTAGACCTTCAGGCTTATGTAGATGCGCCTTTAGTATTAAAGCCAATGGAAAGGGCCTTAGTTCCTACCGGCTTATTCATTGAACTTCCTGAAGGATACGAAGCTCAGATAAGAGCCAGAAGCGGTTTGGCAATCAAATACGGCATAAGTCTTGTAAACGGTATTGGAACCATAGACTCTGATTACAGAGGAGAAATAAAGGTAATTTTAATAAATCTGGGAAGTGAAAATTTTACCATAAACTCAGGGGACAGGATTGCCCAAATGGTGGTAATGAAGCATGAACAGGCAGTATTTGAATTAGTTGAGGACTTAAATGACACAGAAAGAGGGCAGGGAGGTTTCGGGCATACAGGAATTCACTGATAGGGGGGAGTGAAGTATATGAAATTAAGCGAGCTCTACAGCAAGGAAATTATTAATGTTGACACAGGGGAAAATTTGGGGATTTTCGGTGACTGCGACTTGGTTATAGATGAGAAAACCGGAGAAATAATCAGCTTTATATCCGGCAGCAATTCACACTTTGCTTTTTTTAAAGAGCAGAAAAGAAAAGAAATACTGTGGAAAAATATAAAAAAAATCGGAAGCGACATGATTATCATTGAAAATGAATAAAGCTCATGTATATTTTTAATAAAATTCCAAAGAATAATCAGGAATACCTGATTATTTTTTTATGGAGGAATAATGGAAAATAAGAGCATAAATTCACGCCAGCAAACACAGCCACCATTTAATAATTTGGACGGACAGATAAGCTATCAAAAAAATCAAACACAAAATGAGCCTGCAAACCCTTTTATATTCAGCGGAACCCCAAATGAAAATGAAGATGGCAGCCAGCCTATAGAAAATGTAAAGCAGGTTGGCAGCATATCACAGGTTGAGCCGGTAAAGGATATTTGTTTTATAAGTATAATAGGAGAAATTGAAGGTCATACCTCATTGCCTCCACAAAGCAAAACAACAAAATATGAACATATAATACCACTTATTATAGGAGCTGAAATGGACCCTGAAATAAAAGGGGTGCTTCTGCTGATAAATACTATGGGAGGAGACGTAGAAGCAGGCCTTGCCATTTCAGAACTGATAGCCTCCATTACGAAGCCCACTGTTTCCATAGTATTAGGAGGCGGACACAGTATAGGAACGGCATTAGCTGTTTCAGCCCGCTACTCTTTCATAGCACCTACAGGTACAATGACAATTCATCCTATACGTACCAGCGGACTGGTTATAGGAGTACCCCAAACCTTCAGATATTTCCAAAAAATGCAGGAGAGGATCACAAATTTTATAGTAATGAATTCACATGTTGACAGGCAGGCCCTTTTGGATTATATGTATGACACTGATGAAATAGCCAATGATGTGGGAACCGTATTAAATGCCGAAGAAGTTGTAAATATCGGCCTTATTGAAGAAATAGGCGGTTTCAGCTCAGCCATGAAAAAGCTCAGGGACCTTATTGAAAATATGGGAAAATAAGAAGAAAGCAAGAAGTAAGTCAAAAGGCGACACACTTTTTGGTTGCGGAATACTCTTATCCTATGATATAATTAAATTTACCAATAAACAGGGGGAAAATGCTTTAAATGGCTAAAACATCCACTAATAAAACTAGTAAGACAAACAAAAAAACACCTGCAAATAAAAAAAGTACAAGCAGTAAAACAAGTAAAAATATTTTAATTAAGGAGATTACAGGTATTTTTCTTGTTTCATTTGCTGTATTTATGATTATAGTTACAACAAAAGGGGCACAAACAGGATTAATAGGCAAAACCATAAACACATTTACCCACTCGGCATTTGGAGCAGGCTCCAAGGTGCTGCCATATTTTATACTGGCAATTGGAATTATGAGGCTCTTAAATATTGTTATATTGAATGACAACAATCAAATAGCTGCAATTATAGGATTCTTCATTTGCTTCATCATTTTCAAGGCAGTATCAGACATTGAAGTATATGCTCAAATAGCTTTGACAAAAGATTTTCAGAAGCTTTATGAAATATCAAAAAATTTAGGGACAGCCGGCAAAGGCGGGGGTATTTTAGGAAATACAATTACATTTGTATTTGATAAACTCATCGGCAAAAATGGAATATACACAGCCTTGGGAGCACTTATCTTCATATTGATTGTTCTTCTTACAAATCAAAGTATAATCGGTATTTTCAAATTAATATCAAATTACATAAAGAAATTTTTCAAGGCCCTATATAAATTTATTTTTACTGAAGATCTTGATAATAAAAAGAAAAATGATAAATTGCCAAAAAAACAAGCCGGTGAAGACATAAAGATTTATGATTATATGACCACCGGTCAAGAAAATAAAAAGGTTGAAATTACCCAGTTAAAAATTGATGACATACAAAAAACAGAGGGTAAAACCCAAACAGAAGTTGAAAAAATTGAAACATTGCAGGAAGCAAAGGAAAAATTCAAACAAAAAGAAGTTACCGACGACATTATTACCATATCAGATGTAAAAACGGACAATTATAAACTGCCTTCAATCAGGCTTTTAAATCCTATGCCCCTAAACATAAGAGGTGACAAGGAAGACTTGAAAAAGGACGGAGAAAAGCTTATTGAAACATTAAACAGCTTCAACATACCATGCAACATACTTCAAATTAATAAGGGTCCCACTATTACCAGGTATGAAATTCAACCTGCCCCGGGAATAAAGGTAAGCCGTATAACAGCTTTGTCAAATGATATAGCATTGGCACTTGCCAGCTCTGAAATAAGGATGGAAGCCCCCATACCCGGCAAGGCTGCAATAGGAATAGAAGTACCTAACAGATCAAAAACAAGCGTCTATTTAAGAAGCATGATTGAATCAAGAGAGTACAGGACTGCCCAAACAAATATTCCTTTTGCCCTTGGAAAGGATATTGCAGGCAAAAATATTATTGTAAGCATTGATAAAATGCCTCACTTGTTAATTGCCGGTGCGACGGGCTCCGGTAAAAGCGTATGCATCAACTCTCTTATTATGAGCATTTTATATAAAACGAAGCCTGATGAAGTTAAGCTTATACTCATTGACCCCAAGGTTGTTGAACTGAGCAACTACAACGGTATACCACATTTATTGATACCTGTTGTTACTGACCCCAGAAAGGCAGCAAATGCACTGAACTGGGCTGTGCAGGAAATGACAAACCGCTATAAGGTTTTTGCCCAGAATAGCGTAAGGGAAATTGACTCCTACAATGATAAAATGCTTGTGGAAAACAAGGAAAAAATGCCTAAAATTGTAATAGTAATAGATGAATTGGCAGACTTGATGACTGTAGCTTCTGCGGAAGTGGAAGAATATATAACACGTATTGCCCAGCTGGCAAGAGCCTGCGGCATGCATCTTGTCATAGCAACTCAAAGGCCTTCGGTAGATGTTATAACAGGAGTAATCAAGGCAAATATCCCTTCCCGTATTGCATTTGCCGTATCGTCCCAAGTAGATTCAAGAACTATTTTAGATACAGGGGGAGCAGAGAAGCTTCTTGGCAAGGGAGATATGCTTTATCACCCCATAGGCCTTCCCAAACCTGTAAGAATACAGGGAACCTTCGTATCAGATGATGAAATAAAAAGGGTGGTTGACTTTATCAAAGACCAGCAGGTTGAAATCAAACACAGCAAGCAAAATGAAATTATAAAAGAAATTGAAAGCCAGACAAATGCTGATGAGGATGTTGATGAATATCTGGAACAGGCAATTGATATGGTTGTGAATGACGGTCAGGCATCAGTATCCTACATTCAAAGAAAATTCAGGGTAGGCTATTCAAGAGCGGCTCGGATTATTGACCAGCTTGAGGAAAGAGGCATAGTAGGCGGTCATGAGGGCAGCAAACCCAGGAAAGTCCTTATTACAAAAGAGGAATTAGACGAAATGAGAGGAAATCCATAAATTAATGAAAAAAATATACATGCATTCACTGGGATGTTCAAAAAACCTTGTTGATTCCGAAAATATGCTGGGCATACTTAAAGAAAAAGGATACAAAACAACTGATTATGCAGACAAGGCAGATTATATTATAATAAACACCTGCTCATTTATAAATGATGCCCGGGAAGAATCAGTAAACGCAATACTTTTTGCAGCAGACATTAAAAATAATATTAACAAAAAAGTAAAAATAATAGTAACAGGCTGCTTGTCACAGAGGTTCGGGGAAGAACTTTCAAAAGAAATACCTGAAGTTGATATTATAATAGGAAGCGGCGGATTTGAAAAAATTGGCCACTATATTGAAGACTATGAAAAGAATAAGAAGCTTGTGATAGATACTGCATCAGAGCTTGATATTGAAAAGGACCTTCCGAGAAATACCCTGACTGAACCCTGGTATGCCTATTTAAAAATAGGGGAAGGCTGCAGCAATAACTGCACCTATTGTGTGATTCCGAAGCTTAGGGGGCCCTATAAAAGCCGCAGAATTGAAAATGTGGTCAGGGAAGCCAGGGTCCTTGCAGAGGGCGGAGCAAAAGAAATAATAATAATTGCACAGGATACAAGCAAGTACGGCCTTGATATATACGGCGAAAGAAAACTTCATGAAATAATCCGCAAGATTTCTGAAATAAAGGGTATTCGGTGGATAAGAGTCCATTATTTATATCCTGAAGATATTTATGATGACCTTATAGATGAATTTAAAAGTAATGAAAAGCTGCTTAAATATTTTGATATTCCAATGCAGCATATAAGTGACAGAATACTGAAGAAAATGAACAGAAACACAAACAAAAAACAAATTACATCCCTGATTGATAAAATCAGAAGGGAAGTGGAGGGGGCTGTAATACGCACATCCTTAATTACGGGCTTCCCCGGCGAAAGCGGTGAAGACCATGAAGAGCTTAAGAATTTTTTGAAAGAATATAAGCTTGACAGAGTAGGCATATTCAAGTATTCAAGAGAAGAACATACACCGGCATACAAGCTGCCGGAACAAATAGATGAAGACATAAAAGAACAAAGGTTAAATGAGTTAATGGAAATTCAGCAGGCCATATCCTATGAAAGCAATTTGTTGAAGCTCGGTAAGACCTATGATGTATTGATTGAAGAGAAAGAAGATGAAAATATCTATGCAGGCAGGACCTACATGGATTCGATTGAAATTGACGGTTGTGTTTATGTCACATCAGATAAAGAATTAACCTTGGGCAGCATATATAAGGTCAAAATCAATGACGCATTAGAATATGATTTGATAGGAGATGTAGAAGATGAAGATAGTAAATTGGTTTAAAAATTTAAATTTACCAAACAAGCTTACGGTTATACGAGTATTGGCAATACCTTTCTTCCTGTTGTTTTTGTATATAAGCGGCGGAATTTTCAGGTTTCTGCCTCTGTTAATCTTTGCAGCAGCTGCTGTAACTGATGCCCTGGACGGATACATAGCAAGAAGAGACAAATTAGTAACAAATTTCGGAAAATTCGTAGACCCCCTTGCAGATAAACTTTTAACGGCATCTGCATTTATAGCTTTTGTGGAGCTGGGCTATATAAGTGCCTGGGTTGTTGTATTGATAATATCAAGAGAATTTATAGTTTCAGGATTCAGAACCCTGGCCGCCTCAAAGGGCATTACAATAGCTGCAAATGCTTGGGGCAAAATAAAAACAGTCTTCCAGATGTTGTTGATTATCGTTATTTTATTGAACTATACTGGTTATTTTGCTTTTACAAAACCATTGATAGTTCCTTTAATTGCATTAACAGTATTGTTGACAATAACCTCCGGAGCCACGTATATTTACCAAAATATTAAAGTAGTTAAGAATTAATTTTGATATCCGAAAATAAGTAAGCCATGAGAAGGGAAATATTTTGATGAATATTAATAGTCAAATCCTTGGGACTGTTAAACTTATTGTTGTATTGATGATTGGCGGATTTCTCGGAGATGGGATATTGATGGCCGGAAAGCCGGTACAATTTATTATATCATGTTTAGTTTGTGGAATATTATTGTCTGAAGTTGATAAAAAATTTAATCATTGACAGGAAATAGTAATTTATGTATAATCAAATATGAACAAATGTTCTGATAAGGAGTCGGATATGGAAAAAGATAAAGCGCTTGAGCTTGCCCTTGCTCAAATTGAAAAGCAATTCGGTAAAGGTTCTATAATGAAGCTCGGAGAAAATGCAAAATTAAATATAGAAGCTATACCAACCGGTGCACTGCCTCTTG
>CAZAYQ010000014.1:0-21950 GCA_964489345.1 uncultured Clostridia bacterium
ACATGAACTTTAAAGATAAAATTCTTGCATTTATGAAGGACGAGGCTTATAAGCCCTTAACATTCAAAGAACTGCTTCAAGTATTTGAAATTGAAGGTAAGATGAAAAAAGCCCTCTTGCTTGCCTTGAATGAACTGGAAGATGAAGGCAAAATTATATTCACCCGGTCTGAAAGATACGGCCTGCCGGAAAAAATGAACCTAATTATAGGAACCTTGGAAGGACATCAAAAAGGATATGCTTTTTTAATACCTGATGACAAGAACTTAAAGGACCTTTTTATTTCTCCTGTGGACATGAATGGTGCAATGCACGGAGATAGGGTAATCGTAAGACCTATGAAGGTTTTGGAAGATGTAAAAAGCCCTGAAGGGAAAGTTATAAGAATAATAGAGAGGGCCAATCAATACGTTATAGGCACATTTCAAAAAAGCAGACACTTTGGTTTTGTTGTACCTGATGACAAAAGGATTGCCTTTGATATATTTGTTCCAAGAGAAGAATTTAACAATGCAGAAGAAAATAAAAAGGTTTCCGTAAAAATAACCGAATGGCCTGACCAGAGAAAAAATCCGGAAGGGACTATAGTTGAGGTAATCGGGGATATTGAAGATACAAAAACTCATATTGATGCAGTCCTTTTAGCTAAAAAGATAAGGCAGATTTTCCCCGAGGATGTTATAAGAGAAGCAAAAAAAGTTTCTCAAGAAGGAATACATGAATTAGAACTGAAACGGAGAAAAGACTTAAGAGACCTTGATATAATTACAATAGACGGCAGTGATGCAAAGGATTTGGATGATGCAGTATATGCAGAAAAAATAAATGACAATGAATACAGGCTGGGTGTCCATATTGCCGATGTAACTCATTATGTGAAGGAAGACAGGAAACTTGACAAAGAAGCCCTTAGGAGGGGAACCAGCATATATTTAACAGACAGGGTTATTCCCATGCTTCCAAAGGAGCTGTCAAACGGAGTATGCAGTCTGAATCCGGGGGAGGATAAGCTTACCCTATCCGTTGAAATGATTATAAATAATGAAGGCAGGGTAACAGATTATAAAATATTTGAAAGCATAGTAAACAACCGATTCAGAACGACCTACGAGGATGTGACGGAAATTCTTGAAAATAATGATGAAGAACTGGCTGAAAAGTATAAAGATATTGTTCCCATGCTTAAAATAATGGAAGAATTAAGCATAATACTGAGAAGAAAAAGAGACATAAGAGGGGCAATTGATTTTGATTTTCCCGAAAGAAAAATCATAACAGACCAAGACGGCAAGGCAATTGATGTAACAAAGTACGAAAGAAAAACTTCAAATAAAATAATCGAAGAATTCATGCTAATTTGTAATGAAACAGTTGCAGAGCACTATCACTGGCTCAACATCCCCTTTGTTTACAGAGTCCATGAGGACCCGGACCAGGAAAAGATGTATGAATTCAGTAAATTTATCCATAATTTCGGCTACAGCTTAAAAGGAAATGATATACATCCAAAGGAACTCCAGCAGCTACTAAATAAAATTAAAGACACAAAAGAAGAATCTCTGATTAATACCATGATGCTTAGGTCACTGAAAAAAGCAATTTATTCGCCTGATTCTTCAACTCACTTCGGGCTGGCTGCCAAATATTACTGTCATTTTACATCTCCTATAAGAAGATATCCGGACCTGCAGATACACAGAATTATCAAGAGCCAGATAAATGGGAAATATTCCGAGGAAGCCCTACAAAAACTTTTTGAAAGAACAGCAGTGGTGGCTGAACAGTCATCCAAAATGGAAAGACTTGCAGATGAGGTTGAGAGAGATACGGAAAAAATCAAAGTTGCTGAATTTATGTCTGATAAAATCGGCCGGGAATATGAAGGTGTTGTTTCAGGGGTAACCAGCTTCGGTATTTTTGTGGAGCTTGAAAACACAGTAGAAGGACTTGTACATATTTCCAACATGGTAGATGATTATTATATTTATGATGACGAGAAAAAAGAATTGTTCGGCCAGGGCAGCCGCAAAGTATTTAAAATCGGCAATTCGGTAAAAATTAGAGTAGATAAGGTTAGTATTGCAAATGCAGAAATAGATTTTGCATTAATTTGATATTTGTGATAGAATAAGTTTAGAAATAAAAGCGATAATACCATTAAGTTTTCTTTAAGCTTAATACTTTATGATTATTAAAGAGGTAATCATTAACTGACCCCTTTATTTAGGGGGCGTAAATGGTTTCGACGGGGATATAGAAGTAAGATAAGCGAGTCGTTGCGCTGAACAACGTTAAAAGCGGCAAAAACAAATAAACGCAAACGAAGATAATTTAGCTTACGCAGCTTAATTGCTGCAGCTTGTTCCGCTTAACCGACCTGTAGGTTAAACCGGGGCATCATTTAAATCAGGGAAGAGCTTAAGGGACTCTTCGACCTTAAGCTGAACAATCGGAGATAGCTGACACTAAAGCCCGGGCATAGGCGTTAGTCGAAGCGAAACATAAATTATGTCCTGCACTCGGAGAAAGTCTTGTGGAAATATTTTCGGACGTGGGTTCGACTCCCACCGCCTCCATCTGTGAAGTCTACAACATATTGGGCTTCGGCCTTTTTGTCCTCAAATGCGGGGACCTTTTTAATGTAAGTGTTTATTATTTCCCACTGCTTTTCATTACTTTTTTCACGAATATTAAAAATTATGCTTTAAATGCTTCTTTACATCTTCTGTTCTAGGCAGCACCATCACCGCTTAAAGGATTCAATTCTACTGGGCATAAAACCAGGTTTTCATGCATACAAATAATTATGCAAAGACAGGGGATGAGGCAGTCATCGTAAGTAAAATGGCAGTAAAAGCCTTGGATTGATTACAGAAATTGGCATAATTTCGTGAAAAATGGATATTATACTAACCTTACGGTTGTTCGGGCGGCACTGAGGTGGGAATATGGGGATATATGTAACGGATTATATGATTTTATTTATAGGGCTGTTAAGTATTTTTGATTTGCATTGTACCCTGCAATGGATAGGCATTAATCCTTACATGGAGTTTAATCCTGTTATGCGGTGGCTGTGGCTTGCGAATCCTTCGTTGTTTGTTTTGTTAAAGATTGCTGTTACTTTAGGGTTTTGTTTGGTGGCTTGTAAATTTAAGGACAATCTTTTGTTTAGGCGGCTGATATGGCTGCCTTTTTGCTTGTATGTTTTAATTACAGCAATGCATTGCAGTTAATTGCGGTAGAATATGTATGAGGAGAATTTAAATTATATTAAATCAATAAAGGTTTAAGTGATGATTATGATTGAGTTGAAGAAGTAGAATAAACTTCTGAAAAAAGAAGAGTAAATTCATAAAACTAAATATATATGTCTCTGCTTAGGTAGGGACTTTACTAAATACGATGTTCATAATTAGCTGTTTGGGCGATAATTAGCTGTTTGTGATTTGATGGTTGAAGTTATTGATTTTATATGATAAATTCAACATATATACCAACAAGGCAAACCTTTTTGAAAAGGCAGTAAAAAAACCGACTGTAGGATGCATTTGTATAATTGGAAAGGAGCTGCATAGATGAAAAATAAAAAAGCAAGCACAAAAGGAAAGGTTCTTATTAGCTGTATTGCGATTATAATATTGTTCATTGTCTACCAAGTATTTTCCATATTTATTTGGGGCGTGAAAATAGCAGAAAAAGAACTATCTAAATATGCAAAAGAAGTACTAAAGCTGAACGAAAAAATAGAGTGCCGATATGACTGGTACAATGACAGATATGCAGCCATCAACAAATTGGGATTTATTTTAGACTATCGCAGGCAAAACAAAACAATTCATGATGAGTCTTTTAGTCAAATCGAAAGCGAAAAAGCAAGTTATGATTATAATGCTTTGATTATGAGTATGCCTGATAATTTGTCATTACCCAAAAATATAACAGTCTGGACAGAAATCAGTGCAGATAATTATAATGCCAAAGCACAGCGTTTATACCTTTTGAGTATTTTTAACAGCGAAGATATAAGTGAACAAGACAGCCTTCTAAAGCCTGCCGACATATCAATGTATGTGATTTCAGAATTAGGAGAAAGTTACAACTTTACAGGGATACAAGCAATTTATTTTGATAAAAACGGAATGTTTGAAATGATAATTCCCGCCGGTTCACTTGAACCGCTGACAGTTGAGAAATTATTAAAAAATACAAAACAGATCCAAGCAGATAAATATCCTGAAGACTATAAAAACTGGCTTGTGGAAAATAATTTTGTATAAAGATTATGATTATTAAACGAGGGTGGTAAATTATGGAAATAGACATTAAAATAATTACAATTTAAAAAATGGGGTATATAGATTATAATGCAATGAATGCATAATTTTTAAATTGGAGGCAGATATGAAAGAAGATAATAACAAGAATCCCATGGATAAGAATGGATTAGGAGAAAACTTGTCTAGCAAAAATGACACAAAGGGAAGTGTAACAGATTTAAAAACAGCAGCAGGTGCACCGGTAGCAAGCAACCAGGACAGCCTTACTGCTGGACAAAGAGGTCCTATGCTGTTACAGGATGTTTGGTTTATGGAAAAAATGGCTCACTTTGACAGGGAGGTAATTCCCGAAAGAAGAATGCATGCAAAAGGATCAGGAGCATTTGGAACCTTTACTGTTACCCATGATATTACAAAATACTCAAAAGCAAAAATATTTTCTCAAATAGGAAAGAAAACAGAAATGTTTGCACGTTTTTCGACTGTTGCAGGAGAAAGGGGAGCAGCAGATGCAGAAAGAGATATTCGCGGTTTTGCCTTGAAGTTTTATACTGAAGAAGGAAACTGGGACATGGTTGGCAATAACACACCGGTATTTTTCTTTAGAGATCCCTTGAAATTTATTGATTTAAACCATGCAGTTAAAAGGGACCCAAGAACAAATATGAGAAGCCCCAACACCAACTGGGACTTTTGGACATCCCTTCCTGAAGCACTTCACCAGGTAACAATTATCATGAGCGATAGAGGAATTCCTTCTTCCTACAGATACATGCACGGATTTTCAAGTCATGCTTATTCAATGATAAACCATAAGAATGAAAGGGTCTGGGTTAAATTCCATTTTAGATCTCAGCAGGGAATACTGAATTTAACAGACCAGGAAGCTGCAGCTGTTGTAGCTTCAGACAGGGAAAGCCACCAGAGAGATTTATATGAAGCTATTGAAAAAGGAAAATATCCAAAATGGAAAATGTATATACAGGTAATGACAGAGGAAGAAGCAGAACAAATGCCTAATAACCCCTTTGATTTGACAAAAGTATGGCATAAAAAAGATTTTCCTTTAATTCCGGTAGGGGAATTTGAATTAAACAAAAATCCGCAAAATTATTTTGCTGATGTGGAACAGGCAGCATTTACACCGGCAAATGTAGTGCCGGGAATTTCTTTCTCACCGGACAGAATGCTTCAAGGAAGACTGTTCTCCTATGGAGACGCCCACCGTTACCGGCTGGGTGTAAACAACCACCAAATACCTGTCAATGCTCCAAAAGGAGTTGAAAACCCTCATTCATTCCATAGGGACGGGCAGATGAGAGTTGACGGGAATTTAGGTTCACAAAACCATTATGAACCAAACTCTTATGGAAACTGGGTAGAGAATACCGACTTAAAAGAGCCTCTTCAAAAGGCAGGGGATGCTTTCAGATATGATTTCAGAGAGGATGACCATGATTATTATACACAGACAGGGATGCTTTACCGTGTGATGACAGAGGATCAAAAACGTGTGCTTTATGCAAATACTGCAAGAAATATGGGCGATTCCACACTCCAGATAAAGCACAGACATATAAACAACTGCTACCAGGCTGACCCGGAATACGGAAAAGGGGTTGCTCAAGCGCTGCATATCAATATAGAGGATGTTGACCTTAATCTGCCTGTGAGAAATTCCCAAGAAAATAATTATCTGGCAAACAATAAGCATCCTGAACTTAATGTTCCTTCTGAGGATATTTCCAAAATTTCAAATCAGGAAGAAATCAAAACTGATTATGAACCCCGACAGTTCATCGACCCCATGGATGACCCTTATTTATTATAATCAAGACTTTTTCAGCTGACCAGAAAGAAAGAATTCAGCTATATTCAATTTTATGATTGAATATAGCTTTTTCATTGTGTTATAATCGGAAATAAGTATACAGACCAAATATACAGCAAAGGAAGTGAAGATATAAATATATTATTATTCTCTGTGGTAAACAGAGGCAAGGCAAATGAGGTGCTTAACAAAGCACAGGAATGCGGGGCAACAGGAGGAACTATCTTTTTGGGGGAAGGCACAGTACAATCCAATAAATTATTTGATATGCTTGGTCTTAATAAAGCCCATAGAGAAATTCTTATGATTGAAACTACAGAGGAGATATGCTTTGATATACAGGAAAAACTCGTCCGGCACTTTAAGTTTTCCAAAAGGAATAAGGGAATTGCATTCTCTATACCTTTTGCCCGCTGGAAACTAAAATCAAATGAAGATGAAAAAAGGGAAATACATAGAGATTTCAACCCATCACATTTTTGTATAATGACAATAATTGATAAAGGTAAAAGCAATGACTGCATCAAAGCAGCAAAGGCTGCGGGAGCAACAGGCGGAACTGTAATGCACGGACATGGGGCAGGTGTTCCCACAGATTATTATTTTCCACTGATTATTGAGCCGCAAAAAGATATTGTAATGGTTATCACAGTGAAGGATAATGTTAGACCAATAAAAGACAGGATAGTAAAAGAACTGGAGCTTTACAAAGAAGGAAATGGAATTATTTTTGTTCTGCCTGTTATTAAAATGAGCGGCTTGCTTGAAAAACAGGAGGTGAGAGAATGAATCTCCTGTTTGAAAAAGCAAAGGAAGTTACTCAAACCCTGCTGCCGGTTGCTATACTGGTGCTCTTTTTAAGTTTCACCATAGTAGATGTTGGAACAAATATTATAATACGATTTATTGCAGGAAGCTTTATGCTTTTGATAGGACTTTCAATCTTCTTATGGGGAGTAGATTTATCCATGAATGCAATAGGGAAACATATGTCCCAGGAAGTAGCCACTTCAAGGTCCGCCCTTAAAATTGCAGTACTGAGTTTTTTTCTTGGATTTTTAATTACTGTTGCAGAACCGGATTTATTAATATTAGGGTCACAGGTTGAAAGTGCTTCCGGAAATACTCTTTCTTCAACATTAATTGTATACATGGTGTCCATAGGTGTAGGAGTTTTGATTTCATTTGGAGTTTTCAGGTTGTTAAAAGATGTTCCACTAAATATATTTATGGCTATAACCTATTCAATTATTTTTATATTAGCATTATTTGTGTCTGAAGAATTTCTCGCTATTTCCTTTGATGCTTCCGGTGCTACTACCGGAGCTCTTACAACACCTTTTGTATTGGCCCTGTCCTTAGGGCTGTCTCAAATAAAAGGAGGCAAGAAATCAGAGGAAAACTCATTCGGACTTGTTGGAATTATGAGTGCAGGTCCGATACTGGCAGTTATGCTCATATCAATAATCTCCGGCCAGAAAAACATACATGGCCAGGCTGCCCAATTTGTGGTTGACGAAGGTATTCTTGGACCTATAATAAATATAATTCCGGCAATTTTTCTTGAATCATTAACAGCGCTGCTGCCTATATCAGTATTATTTTTCATTTATAACTTCATAAAATTTAAAATACATAAGAATGAACTTTTTGAAATAATAAGAGGACTTGTATTGGTGCTGCTTGGCTTGACATTATTTCTAACAGCTGTTAACTCCGGATTTATGGATATGGGGAGGATATTAGGAATGGAAATTGCTAAAATGAATCCATGGATATTAGTAGGCACAGGCTTTATATTGGGCTTCATAGTTGTTCTTGTTGAACCTGCGGTCCATGTATTGGGCGAGCAAATTGAAGAGGTTACAGGCGGCCATATTCCTTTGAATTTAATCAGAATGACTCTTTCTATCGGTGTTGCCCTGGCAATCTCTCTTTCCATGGTAAGAATTCTAATTCCTGAGGTAAAGCTGTGGTATTTTCTTCTTCCCGGTTTTGCCCTTGCAATTCTATTATCATTTAGAGCAGAACCTGTCTTTGTGGGAATTGCATATGACGCGGGTGGAGTTGCGTCAGGTCCTATGACTGCAACCTTTGTGTTAGCTTTTGCCCAAGGGGCGGCAACTTCCATAGAAACAGCAAATGTGCTGGTGGATGGTTTTGGTGTCATAGCAATGGTAGCCATGGCCCCTGTATTTTCAATAATGCTCCTGGGAACTGTATTCAGACATAAGAGAGTTGAAGAATATACACCTGTGGAAGAGGAATACATTATTTCTCCTGCCATGCCTGTAGAAAACAGTCTGATATTTGACTGTGTTATGGTAATCGTCCAAAGAGGTTTTGCAGAAAATGTAGTAGAACAGGCTCGAAAATCCGGAGCTACCGGGGCTACGATAATTCATGGAAGAGGAACTGATGAACACCACAGGGTTACGCTTCCGATTATGAATATAGAATTGCAGCCTGAAAAAGAAATTATTTTATTCATTACGAATTCTAATTTCACTGAAGTGGTGGCCGATAATTTGTTAAACAATGAAAAGCTTAAGGAAGAAGGGGATATAGTTATTCGTATATGTCCTGTTACAGATTCTATGATTAAGTATGTTTCAAACGGAAATGGTAAAAATAATATGGAAAACTGAAATTTTTTTAATAATCGGATAAAACACTTCAGTATGTTTAAATTATTATCCTTTTGGGTCTTGAGTCAAATATTATGCTTGTTTACAACAATGCCCGGCTGGGAGCAGAAACTTCACCGGAGCTTGTAAAATTATCACAAAAACATTTTATTTAAGTTATGATTATGATATAATAAGGGCGGCTCTTATATATAGGCAGGCAGGTGATATTATGGGTAAGGATGTAATTATTGCATGTGATTTCAGCAATAAAGAAGAAGTTTTAAATTTTTTATCAAAGTTCACAGAAGAAAAAGCATATGTAAAAATCGGGATGGAATTATTTTATGGCGAAGGTCCTGAAATTATTAAGCTAATCAGTTCAATGGGACATAAAATATTTTTAGACCTTAAGCTTCATGATATTCCAAATACGGTTAAAAAAACAATGATGGTTCTATCAAGCCAAAATATTGATATGATAAACCTTCATGCAGCCGGAACCCTTCCTATGATGGAAGCAGCTTTGCAAGGATTGATAAGGGAGGATGGTTCAAGACCCTTATTGCTTGCTGTAACCCAGCTTACTTCAACTGATGAAGAAACAATGAAAAGGGATATTTTGATAGACAGACCCCTGGAAGAAGTAGTAATCCACTATGCGAAATGTGCAAAAAAAGCAGGACTGGACGGTGTTGTATGCTCGCCCCTCGAAGCAGAAAAAGTTCATGCTGCCTGCGGTAAAGAGTTTTTAGCAGTCACGCCGGGAATAAGGTTTGAGGATGAAGATTCAGAAGACCAAAAAAGAGTTACAACTCCTGCAAGGGCAAAAGCCTTAGGCTCTGATTACATAGTTGTAGGAAGACCTGTAACCCGGGCAAAGGACCCTGTAGAAGCATACAGAAGGTGTTTAAAAGAGTTTACCGGACAGGTGGTATAATGGCAGATAAAATTGTAGCAAAAAACAAAAAAGCATATCATGAATATTTTATTGAAGAAAAATATGAAGCAGGCTTGGTTCTTGCGGGAACAGAGGTTAAATCCATAAGACAAGGCAAGGTCAATTTAAAGGACAGCTACGTAAACATTAATAAGGGTGAAGCATTCGTATTTAACATGCACATAAGCCCTTACGAAAAAGGAAACATTTATAATACAGACCCCTTAAGGCCCAGGAAACTTCTATTAAACAAGAGGGAAATAAGAAAGCTTGCAGGGCTGATTGCCTTGAAGGGTTATTCGCTTATACCCTTAAGCTTATATCTTAAAAACGGACTTGTTAAAATGGAGCTGTCCCTAGCAAAGGGAAAGAAATTATACGATAAACGTCAGGACCTTGCTAAAAAAGATGCGGATAGAAGGATACAGAGGCAAGATGATTACAGATAAATTCTATTATAAGCCGGGAGAAAAAAATGAAAACACTTTATGAAGGAAAAACTAAAGATGTATTAATAAATGAAGAAGAGGGGTCAGTATATATATTGTTTAAAGACGATGCAACGGGTGAAGACGGAGTCTTTGACCCCGGCTCCAATACCGTAGGCGGAAGGGTTGAGGGCAAGGGAAAAACCGGACTTATAATTTCCAAATATTTTTTTGAAATTATGGAAAAAAGGGGTATACCGACCCACTATCTTGCTGCTGATATTGAAAAAGGCTTAATGAAGGTAAGAAGCCTGACTGTGCCCAAATTGGAATTTGTTCTTCGCTACTTCACAGCAGGGAGCATGAGCCGAAGGTTCAGTATGGAGGAAGGAATACCCTTTGACCCTCCATACACTGAAGTAACCCTTAAAGATGATGACCAGGGGGACCCCTTAATCAGTGAAAGACTGTGCATCATGAAAGGTTTATTAAAAGAAGGACAGTATGATGAAGCCTTAAATGTATTGTTGATGGTGGGGGAAGCTTTAAAGGAAGAGCTTAAGGAAATGGGCCTTAGCTTAATTGATTTTAAAATAGAAATAGGCTACGATGAAAAGGGAAAAATTTTCCTAGTGGACGAAATAACGCCTGATATTTGGAGAGTCCGGGACAAGGAGGGGAAAATCCCCAACCAGATTGAATGCGGCAAAATTATATTGGAAAGGATTAGCAATAGGGTTTGATATTCTATTTTAACGGGAGGTATTTATGCTGGTTGAACTTATAAAAAACGGTTTTGGAGAAAAAGAAGATTTAAATTGTGCTGAAAAAGTTTTATGGGGAGCTAATTATGCATATAATTTAGGTCTTGACAGAGAGTCATTGAAATTAGCTTCGGGTTTCGGGGGAGGAATGGCAATTGAAGACAAGTGCGGGGCCCTGACCGGGGCAATAATGGCATTGGGGAAGATTTTCGTCGTGGAAAGAGCCCATGAAAGTGAGAAAATAAAAGAATTAACAATAGAGTTATTTGAAGAATACCAAAAGGAAATGAAATCTATTAACTGCCAGCCCCTGAAGGATATGTACAGAACCGAAGAGCAAAAATGCAGGATTGTAATTTTAAAGGCAGCAGAAATATTGGACAGAATCGTTTCAAGAGAGCTTAACAAGGGTAATAGTTAAGAGTTATATCCCATACATTTATTGAAAATAATAAAATATTGTCAAACCATCGTAATTTGATGGTTTTTTCATTATGTCCACATGGATAAGCTATTGACAAACAAAAAATTGTATTATAAGGTGAATAACATGATAGTATACTGAAAAGTATGGAGGAAGAATGAAAAATTTATTAATTGTTGAATCTCCGGCAAAAGCTAAAACAATAAGCGGTATTTTGGGAAGCTCTTATATTGTTAAAGCTTCGGTAGGACATGTGCGTGATTTGCCGAAAAGTAAGCTGGGCATAGATATAGATAATGATTTTGAGCCTGATTATATTACAATAAGGGGAAAAGGTGATGTGATCAAGGAGCTTAAAAAGGAGGCTAAAAAAGCTGACAATGTGTTCCTTGCAACAGACCCTGACCGGGAAGGGGAAGCCATATCATGGCACTTGGCTAAAATTCTAAATTTAGATGAAGAAAAAGAAATAAGAATTGTATTTAATGAAATTACAAAGGATGCAATTAAAAATTCAGTCAAGGCACCCCGCAAAATAAATATAGACTTGGTAGATGCCCAGCAGGCAAGGCGTGTTCTTGACAGACTGGTAGGATACAAAATCAGCCCACTCCTGTGGAAAAAAATAAAAAAAGGTTTAAGTGCAGGAAGAGTTCAATCGGCAGCCCTGAAGCTGGTAATAGACAAAGAGCGGGAAATAATGGATTTTAAGCCGGAAGAATACTGGTCATTAGACCTTGAACTTAAAAAATCAAGAAAAAAATTCATAGCGAAATATACGGGTATTTATGAAAATAACAAATTAAAAAAAATTAAAATTAAAAGTCAAGAGGAAATAAATAAAATCCTTGAAAGTATTGACAAAGAAAAAATCAGAGTCCAAAAAATCGATAAATCCAAAAGCTTCTTAAAACCAGGCCCGCCTTTTACAACCAGCTCCCTCCAGCAGGAAGCAAACAGAAGGCTGAATTTTACATCCAAAAAAACCATGATGATTGCCCAGCAGCTCTATGAAGGTGTAAAGGTCAATGGTCAAGGCAATGTAGGCCTTGTTACTTATATAAGAACAGACTCTTTAAGATTATCCGATGAAGCAATAGACAATTCAAAACAATATATTTTATCAAATTATGGTGAAAAATATTATAAATTCAGACTATATAAAAAATCAAAGAAAAACGAAAGCAAAGTTCAGGATGCCCATGAAGCAATAAGACCTACTTCAATGCTGATGTCGCCGGAAAAACTTAAAGACAGCCTTACTTCAGACCAGCATAAGCTCTACAGCCTTATATGGAAAAGGGCTCTTGCCTGTCAGATGCAGGATGCAGAATATGATGTGACGAAGGTTTTGTTTAACAACAATGACAATATATTTGAAACGACCGGCAAGATACTGGTATTTGACGGCTTTAGAGCAGTATACGGCTATACTGATGAAAAAGACAGTAAAATGCTGCCTGAAATGGAAGTTGATGAAGTGCTGGAAATATTAAAACTAATGCCGGAACAGCATTTTACCCAGCCTCCTGCCCGCTATACAGAGGCAAGTCTCATAAAGGATTTGGAGGAAAGGGGAATAGGCCGCCCAAGCACCTATGCACCAACAATTACAACAATAACAAGCAGAGATTATGTAGCTAAGGAAAAAAACTATCTTTTCCCAACAGATATGGGATTTTTGGTTACTGAAATGATGGAAAAATATTTCCCAAATATTGTAGATGAAAAATTTACAGCTAATTTGGAGGACCGTCTGGATGAAGTTGCAGATGGAGATATTAAATGGCGGATTGTAATTTCAGAATTTTATAATGGTTTTAAGAAAGAACTTGTGGTTGCGGAAAATGAAATGAAAGAAATTGAAATAAAAGATGAAGTAAGTGATGTCAAGTGCGAAAAATGCGGTGTATTCATGGTTATAAAAAACGGCCGATACGGGAAGTTTCTTGCATGCCCCAATTATCCGGACTGCAAAAACACCAAGCCCTTAAGCGGCAGAGAGCCGGCTGAGGAAACCGATGAAGTCTGCGAAAAATGCGGTTCAAAAATGCTTAAAAGGAAGGGGAAATTTGGAGAATTTTTAGCATGCTCCAATTATCCCAAATGCAAGAATACAAAACCCATTAATAAAACCATTGATGTTGCATGCCCAAGATGCGGCAATAAAATAGCAGTAAAGTTTTCAAAAGCAGGACGGAGATTTTTTGGATGTTCTTCTTATCCCGACTGTAATTATATTTCATGGTATGAACCAACTGATAAGAAATGCCCGGATTGCGGAAACTTGATGGTTTTAAAAGACAATAAGCCTGTATGCATAAATAAAAAATGCAAAACTGCCGGGACTATCTCTTGATTGTGAAAAATTAAGGGAAAAGTGCTTTGGAAAAGTGCTTTATATGCACATTTAGCGTATATGCACATTTTAATAATTAAATATTGCCAAACAAAATTGGCTATGATATACTAATCTTATATTACGCACAGATTTGGATCATGTGAGAGATGTGCCGGAAACGGTCTTTTTCATGATATGACATTTCTGGAGGTAAAACAAAAGGAGGAAATAATATGGCTATAATCAGCATGAAGAAACTGCTGGAAGCCGGGGTTCATTTTGGACATCAAACAAGAAGATGGAACCCGAAAATGGCAGAGTACATTTTCACGGAAAGAAATGGAATCTATATTATCGACTTGCAGAAAACAAGCGATAAGGTGGATAATGCATACAACTTTCTCAAAGAAGTTGTATCAGAGGGAGACGAAATATTATTCGTCGGAACAAAAAAACAAGCTCAGGAATCAACAAAGTCAGAAGCAGCAAGATGCGGAATGCATTATGTAAGCCAAAGATGGCTGGGCGGAATGCTTACAAACTATTCAACAATCAGAAAAAGAATTGAAAGACTGAATGAATTGAGAACTATGGAAGAGGACGGAACATTTGATCTCTTGACTAAAAAAGAAGTTTTCAAATTGAAAAATGAAACTGAAAGACTGGAAAAATTCTTAGGCGGAATTAAAAACATGGATAAACTGCCGGGCGCTTTGTTCGTAGTTGACCCCAGGAAAGAAAGAATAGCTGTTCAGGAAGCTAAGATACTTGGAATTCCTGTAGTAGCAATAGTAGACACAAATTGTGACCCTGATGAAGTGGATTATGTTATACCGGGCAATGATGATGCAATCAGAGCCGTAAAACTATTGACTGCAACTATGGCTGACGCTGTGCTTGAAGGAAAACAAGGCGTTCAGATGACTGACGATGAAGCAGAAGCAGACGATGAAGTATCTGACGAGGAATTGGAGAAAGTCGAAGAAGAAGAATTTGAAACGGAATAAAAACTAAAATCAAAAGTAAGGGGTTAGGAATTATTTCCTTACGCCTTCTTTTTAAATTATGGAGGATATTAAATGGAAATTACAGCTTCAATGGTAAAAGAATTAAGAGATAAAACTAATGCAGGCATGATGGACTGCAAAAAAGCACTAAAGGAATCCAATGGAGATATTGAAAAGGCGGTTATTTATTTAAGAGAGAAAGGCCTTTTGCAGGCAGCAAAAAAATCAGGAAGGATTGCAGCAGAAGGGCTGACAACAGCACTGCTTTCAGCTGATGAGAAAGCAGGAGTTGTTATTGAGGTAAACTCAGAAACAGACTTCGTTGCTAAAAACGAAGAATTCAAAGGTTTTGTTACAGCAGCAGGCCAGGCAGTTCTTGACAATGAGCCGGCAGATTTAGAGGCTTTAAAGGCTCTTGTACTTTCTGACGGAAAAACAGTTCAAGAAGTTTTAACTGATAAAATAGCAAAAATCGGCGAAAATATGTCACTGAGAAGATTTGCCCGGACTAAGGTTCAAAATGGCCTGGTTGTTGATTATATTCACGGGGGCGGAAAAATCTCCGTGCTTGTAGCCTTGGAATCTGAAGGTGACAAGGAAGAACTTAAAGTTTTAGGCAAGGATTTGGCAATGCAGGTTGCAGCCATGAGTCCAAAATACATTTCAATGGAAGATGTTGATGAGGAATTTATTAAGCAGGAAAGAGAAATACTTACAGCCCAGGCTTTAAATGAAGGCAAAGCTCAACATATAGTTGAAAAGATGGTTGAAGGAAGACTTAATAAAGAGCTTAAAGAAATCTGCCTTTTAGAGCAGGCATTTGTTAAGGATGCTGACTTAACGGTAAAGAAGGTAATAAGCGAGACAGGAAAAAGAATAGGTGCTGAAATTAAGGCAGCCGATTTTTTAAGATATGAAGTAGGCGAAGGAATAGAGAAAAGATCTGAATGTTTTGCTGATGAAGTAGCAAAGCAAATGGGTTTATAGTCCTGTACAATAATGGAGAACCAATGGTTCTCCATTAAATAAATACAATCAGGAGGAAATGCTATGTGCAAATATAAACGAATTGTATTAAAAATCAGCGGGGAAGCCTTATCCGGCAATACAGGCCACGGCATAAATTCAGATATAGTTAACAGAATTTCAGGCGTTATAAAAAGAATAAATGAAATGGGCGTAGAAACAGCAATCGTTGTGGGGGGCGGAAATTTTTGGCGGGGTGCCGGTGCCAGGGATATGGACAGAACAACATCTGATTATATGGGAATGCTTGGCACAATAATAAACGGGCTTGCCCTGCAGGATGCACTGGAAAAAACTGATGTGGAGACAAGGCTGCAGACAGCTATTGAAATGAGGCAAATAGCAGAGCCTTACATAAGGCGGAGGGCAGTAAGACATTTGGAAAAGGGCAGGGTTGTTATATTTTCAGGAGGTTCGGGAAACCCGTATTTTTCAACCGATACCACAGCTGCCTTAAGGGCTGCAGAAATTAATGCGGAAATTATACTTTTAGCTAAAAACGGTGTTGACGGAGTTTACTCAGATGACCCGAAAAAAAATCCGGATTCGATAAAATATGAAGAGCTGAATTATATTGAAGTTTTAAACAAAGGCTTAAAAATTATGGACTCGACAGCCACTTCATTGTGCATGGATAATAAAATTCCTATCCTGGTTTTTGCTATAGAAGACCCCGAAAATATTGAAAAGATAATTTTAGGAGAAAAAATAGGAACAATAATAAAGGAGGTATAGTTATGTATAGGGACTTAATAAAAAATTCAGAGGAATTAATGAGAAAATCCATGGGTTTTCTTAAAGAGGAGCTTGCTACAATAAGGGCAGGCAAGGCTAATCCGAAATTAGTGGATAAAATTCAAGTAAGCTATTACGGTACAATGACACCTTTAAACCAAATTGCCAATATTTCCGTACCTGAGCCAAGAATGCTTTTAATCCAGCCATGGGATGCAAATGCCTTAAAAGATATTGAAAGAGCTTTACAGACTTCCGACCTGGGAATCAACCCTGCAAACGACGGAAAATTAATAAGGCTGGTAATTCCTGTCCTAACGGAAGAAAGAAGAAGAGACCTGTTAAAAGTTGTTAAAAAAGAAATCGAGAATTCAAAAATTGCCGTACGCAATATAAGAAGAGATACGAATGAAGAAATCAAGAAGATGGAAAAACAAAGCCAAATATCAGAGGATGAACAGAGAAGAGCAGAGGAAGAAATGCAGAAGCTCACAGACAGATACATAGACATTATAGATGAAATATATAAGGAAAAGGAAGTAGAAATTCTAGAGGTATAAATTGGAGACTTTAATAGGCTTTCCTCTAAAGGAAGCACTAAGTGAATTAGAAAGCTCAAATGTAATTATTAAGATAGTAAAGCTAAGAGGAAGAAATAAGAGATTCAACAACTTAGAAAAACCATATGTTATCAGGGATGATTATCAGGATGACACGGTAACCCTCTACGTAACATATTTCTAAGAAGAGGGACACACCCCTGCTTAGGGCAAATTCTTTGTAGTCAAGGAATGTCCCTGTGCTTGTTTTTGAAAGAGGATGAATATGTTGGAAGAAAAAGTATTGTCAGGAGAAATTCCTGTACATATTGCAGTTATAATGGATGGAAACAGAAGATGGGCAAAAGGAAAAAACCTTCCCGCAAAAATGGGACACAAAGAAGGCGCCTTGAGGGTGACTGATTTAGTGAGGACCTGCGGTGATATAGGCGTAAAATACTTGTCTGTCTATGCTTTTTCAACTGAAAACTGGAAACGGGACAAAAAAGAAATAGATTATTTGATGAAGCTGCTGGGTGAGTTTGTATTTAAGGAGCTTAATACCCTTCATAAAAACGATGTCAAAATCACAATGATGGGGAATATAAATGAGCTGCCGGAAAAAACAAGAAAAGAAGTAGAGCGGTCTATAGAACTTACCAAAAATAACAAAACACTTCATCTTAACATTGCATTAAGCTATGGTTCAAGAAATGAAATAGTCAGGGCTGTAAAAAACATAGTTAATGACTGTGAAAATAAAAAGCTGGATATCGAAGAAATAAACGAGGAAAGCTTTAAAAAATATTTGTTTACATATAATATGCCTGACCCCGATTTATTGATCAGGACCAGCGGAGAAATGAGATTGAGCAACTTTCTTCTGTATCAGATGGCATATTCTGAATTTTATTTCACAGAGGTTCTATGGCCTGATTTTGACAAAAACGAATTATTTAAAGCAATTGAAAACTATCAAAAGAGAAAAAGACGATACGGCAATTAGGCGGTGTACTATGAGACGGAGAATGTTAACCGGAGTTGCGGGGGGAGCATTTATAGCTCTTATAACATATTTAGGCGGATCTTTATATGATTTTGTTTTTTTGGGTATAACATGTATAGCAATTTATGAATTATCAAAGGTTTTTTTTGGTAATGGTTTTGATTATGGGGCTATAGTTAATTATTTATTTGCCTTGGCTTTGTTTATCGAAAAAATAACTGAAAACAGACATTTTTTCGAATTTTTCCTTTTTTTATACATTTCACTTAATTTCCTGATATTTGTATTTAACAGGAAAGTAACAATAAAAAAAGTTTCAGAAATATTATTTTTGGGTACATATATAGTATTCTTCATGTATCACATGATGCTTATGAATAATTCGCCTTTTGTATGGCTGGTTTATATTATTGCATTCGGCTCAGACACATTTGCATACTTTACCGGCAAATTTTTCGGTAAAAATAAATTATATCCTGAAGTAAGTCCCAATAAAACAGTAGAGGGTGCAATTGGCGGCATTGTGGGCTCCACAATTTTATCTTTAATATATTTTAATTATTTAAGCATAAATAAATATTTTTACATTATAATATTTAGTGTAAGTGCATCTGTATTTTCAATGGCAGGTGACCTGACAGCATCAAAAATTAAAAGAGAATACGAAATAAAGGATTTTGGGAATTTTCTACCTGGTCACGGAGGTATAATGGACAGATTTGACAGTGTTTTATTCGTTGCCCCGGCAGTTTACTATTTTATTTTGCATTTTCTGTAAACGGAGGGAACATATTGTTAACAATAACAGCATCCATACTTGTTTTTTCTGCAATAGTTCTGGTTCATGAATATGGGCATTATAAAGCTGCTAAAAGTGTAGGTATAAAAATATATGAATTTGCCATAGGAATGGGACCTACATTAATTAAACGTGAGAAAAACGGAACTATATATTCTATAAGACTTGTACCCATAGGCGGCTTTGTCCAGATGGAAGGTGAAGAAGAGGATTCAAGAACACCGACAAGCTTTGCTGTAAAATCCATCGGCCAGAGGGCTAAAGTTATTGCAGCAGGACCCCTAATGAACTTTGTATTAGCTTTGGTGCTATTTCTAATAATTGCCTTCGGATATGGGGTTTACGGCAATCATGTAGACTTTATAGACGAAAATTCAAATGAATATAAAGCAGGATTAAGAAGCGGAGATAAAATTATTTCTATTAATGATGAGAAAACATATATATGGGAAGATGTTTTTTATGAACTGATATCACCTGAAAAAAGTTCTTACACCATGGAATATGAAAGAAATGGAAGTATCCATAAAATAAATATCGATAAGAACTATAGAAAAATCATAGGAATTACTTCAATTATTGTGAACGGGGAAACAACTACAACCGTTAAACCTTCAGATATGACATCCCCTGCTTACAAAGCAGGTATTATGGACGGGGATATAGTGACAAAAATTAATGATATAGATATAAACAACTGGAGTGAGCTCATAGGTCAAGTCGAAAATTCAAATAAAACTGTTAAGGTTACAGTGGACAGAAAAGGTGAAATTTTAAACTACAATATTGACCTTCAGGAACAAATATCTGTACGATTTAATACTCAGCTTGAAAAATCATTTATTACGGCCATCACATCCTCTATGTATAAAACCGTTTACTATATTGAATTAATGTTTAAAACTATAAGGCAGCTGGTAACAGGAAAACTTGGCAGTGATGCATTAGGAGGGCCTGTAATGGTAATATCCATGGTTGGAGAGGCAGCAGAGAGCGGAATTCTTTCACTATTAAGCCTTGCAGCCTTTATAAGCATCAACCTTGGCTTTATGAATTTGCTGCCTATTCCTGCATTAGATGGAAGCAAACTGATATTTTTAGCCATAGAAGGAATCAGGGGCAAGGCAATGCCTGTGGAAAAAGAAGGCTATATTCATTTTATAGGTTTTGTGTTTTTGATAGGCTTTATGTTGTTTATAACCTATAAGGATATATTGAGGGTGTTTAGAATATAAAGGTACGAAAAGCTGTAAAGATACAACTATAGAGGAAGGGGGACATCTAGTGATTGTCCCTTAAGTTAGCAAGAAAGGGAGAGTATGGATACAATAGTCAGAAGACAAAGCTTAAAGGTTATGGTTGGAAACGTTCAAATCGGCGGCGGTGCAGATATCAGCGTCCAGTCCATGACAAATAGCTTCACTAAGGATGTAAAGGCGACTGTTAGGCAGATTCTCCGGCTGGAAGAAGCAGGATGTGAAATTATAAGAGTGGCTGTTGCCGACATGGAGGATGCTGAAGCAATAAAAGAAATAAAAAAACAAATTCATATACCTCTTGTTGCAGATATTCATTTTGACTATAGAATAGCTGTAAAAAGTATTGAGAGCGGTATAGACAAACTTAGAATTAATCCCGGCAATATAGGCGGCAGGGACAGGGTAAAAAAAATTGTAGAGCTGGCGAAAACAAGGAATATTCCCATCAGAATAGGTGTTAATGCAGGCAGCATACATAAGGATATACTAAAAAAATATAAGGGTCTTCCAACTTCTCAAGGAATGGTGGAGTCAGCATTAGACCATGTGGGTATTTTAGAGGACCTTGGCTACAATAAGATTGTAATTTCCATGAAGGGCACAGATGTTAAAATGACTATAAATGCTTACAGGAGCATAGCAGAAAAGGTTTCTTATCCTCTGCATTTAGGAATTACACATGCAGGAACTTTATTTGAAGGAAGCATAAGGTCTGCAATAGGAGTTGGAAGTCTATTGGCTGACGGTATCGGTGACACTGTAAGAATATCATTAACCGATGATCCAAGGGAAGAAGTGAAGGCAGCAAGGGAGATACTAAAAAGTCTTAATTTAAGAAATTTCGGAATAAATTATATAACATGTCCGACCTGCGGAAGAACTAAAATTCAGCTAATTGAGCTGTCAAAACTGATACAGGAAGGGCTTAAGGGTGTTAACAAGCCTATAACCCTTGCAATAATGGGCTGTGCCGTCAACGGTCCCGGAGAAGCCAGGCAGGCGGATATAGGCATAGCAGGCGGAATAGGGGAAGCCTTGTTATTCAAAAAAGGTGAAATCATAGGTAAGGTAAAGGAAGAAGATATAGTAAAAAGATTGTTGGAAGAAATAGATAAACTCACCTAAGGTTGACATCCAAATAAAAAATGTAGTATAATTTACCCATTGAATACATGTTCAAGACAAATATCGCTATTTAATCCAAGCTTTTATAAATAATAGCATGGAAAAAGGAGGAACAAATGGCAGTAGGTGCTTTAAATGTACAAAAAAGATTAACAACAAATACCAGAACAAGCAAAAGGCTCAGGAGAGAGGGGTATTTACCGGCCAGCATAAGCAGCAGGGGTAAAGACTCAGTATCAGTAACAGTAAAGACTGATGAATTGAGAAAAGGCTTATCCACATTCGGAAGGAATGCCTTGTTTAAAATATCATTAGACGGTAAAGAAATCACCGGTATGGTTAAAGATATACAGCTTTCACCTGTAAGGGGTACAATGCTCCATGTTGATTTTCAAGAAGTATCTTTGACGGAAGAAATCAAAGTAGTATTGCAAATTGCCCTAAGAGGGGCAGATGCCCTGGAATTTAAGGACCTTATGGCATTAAGGCAGTTAGATGCAATTACAGTAAGAGGATTGCCTCAGAATATTCCTGATGACATAGTAATTGATGTTTCACATATTGACAAAATTGAAAATGTATGCTTAAAAGATATATCATTTCCTGAAGGAATAGTGCCGGAAGGGGATCCTGAACAAGTTCTAATTTCTATTGTTGAAGTTAAGAGAATAACTGAAGAAGAGGAAGAAGAAACAGAAGATGTTGAAGTTGAAGTAATCGGCGAAGAAACAGAAGACGAAGAATAAATCTTATACAACTTTCAAAGTGCACCCTAAAAGTCCTATGGGAACCATTAACTTTTACAGGTGTACTTTTATT
>CAZAYQ010000015.1:0-21328 GCA_964489345.1 uncultured Clostridia bacterium
CCATCTATGTTTAAAATTCCAACCGTGGGGTTTTTTATTCCGCAGGCTTTAGCTGTAATTATGCCGTAGATAGCATTCTTGACCATTCCTTCAACTTTGTCGGTTGAAGAAGTTCCCGTTGTTGTTGCAATAAACATTTCTTTTCCTTTGCCCGGTGTAACAATTCTTCCCACGGTGGCAACACCTATGGGAAAAGGATAATGCATTGTAACGGCAGCATCAACATTACCGGAATCAAGCAATTCTTCCATCTTTTTATGAGCGTCGTCTTCTGAAGCTGCAAGTGCAGCATTGACTTTTTCATCAGCTTTTGTTCCGATAACCGTGGGGGCAATGCCATATTTTAAAGCAGCTAAGGCTGCCTTGTAAACTTCATCCTCTCCGTGTTCGCTTCCTAATGCGGTAACTGCTACTCTTGGCTTTTGACCATACTCTCCGCTGATCAATGTATCCGCTAATTGGTCAAAAACTTTTCCTATTGTTTGTATTACTGTTTTTTCAGACATATTTTCACTCCTGTTCACTTAACAGATTTGAAGCGAAATCCTTTAATGCGCCTGCAATTAAATTCTTTATCCGGTCTTCTGAAACAGCGGAAGTTTCTTTCTTGCCTCCTTTATTTGCTTCAATTATAAAGGATACTCCGTCAAATAAATTAGTCATTCTTCCAAGGAATAAACTGCCTTTGCCAACTATCATTGCATTTTTGATTTTGCCGGAAAGTATATCTTCTCTGCAGAAACCCAGGTATGGTACACCTGAAGGTATGTGTCCCTGAGTTGGAGCCCAGCCTGTCATACCATGTTTCTCAGTGAAATTATTTAATTCTGTTCTGTCTATATCTCCACGTTTTACTGCCAGGGCACCAATCATTTTGTAATTTGCCAGAGGAACATCTCCTGCCCCTGCAGGTTTCGTTACTTCAGGGTTTTGCATTTCTACGGAATATTTATCAACATCAGTTATTTTCATTCCTGCTTTATCAAGGGATGATACTAAGGATGTGATAACTGCCTGTGGAGATGAACCCGTACCAACAGTGTGTCTTCCTACAAGGTTAAGGTTGATTTCAGGATTAATCCCGTCATTTTCACCTATCAATACAGCAAAGCCTCCAATGGTATCTTCTAAAATCGGGAACCCCTTTTTAATGTGGTCCTTACCGTTCATACCTAATTTAGCAGTGCTTCCTCCTGCACATACAACAACTTTTTTGAAGACCCCTGCTTTAACAAGTGCAGCAGCTTCCAATAAAGCATGGGTAGGGGCTGCACAAAAACCTCTTGTATCAGAACCTGTAGCATTAACAAATCCTGCTACTTCAGCACAAGCCTTTGCAAAGTTTCCCCCCCCTCTTTGGTTCATATCACCGCATGCCTCTTCGCTGCATTCAATAACATATTCTATTTCCTCTTTGTTTATATTGTTTTTGCTTATCAGGTTTAATAATGCAAGGACATTTGAAGCTTTTGATACAAGGTTTTCAAGCATAACATGTCCATTTAAGTTAATGTCAATATCATGTGCTCTTTTAACACATCCTATCAGCTCACCATTATTATATAGAGGCTCTGCATGCTCTGTATCCACATTTTTTTTAATTGTGTCTATCTCTTCCCCTTCTTTGATTCTCCCTATTAAGCCCTCATCAAAAAGAGGATGGCTCATAAGCTTTTCTTTAGTATCAGCTGCAAATTGTTTTTCAAGTTTAACCAAGTCAAATACATCACAGATCTGCATAAGAAGTATAAATTGATCCTGAGGCATAATTTCTCCGAATTTACCTTCTTTTTTGGCACCTTCCAAGGGCTTATCAAACCAGGGCATTTCATATTTTCCTAATTCTTCGGGTGTAACATTTCCTATATACGTTTGATTAGGTAAATAAGATACAACTTGGTCAAATGTTCTAAGATGATTTTTTATTTCTTTTAAATACTCAGAATTGGGATTTACAGTTCTTTCAGTTGTCTGAGTGCTTCCGTTATGAATAACCATATCCGGTGCAAAAACCATAATATAAGAACTTCCTAAAATTACACTGTTCATAAAAACCTCCTTTTTTATAGAATTTTATAATGATATTTACTAAATAAATTGTTTCTTATTCAAAATTTGCTCCGCATTTTCTACGAAGCAAATTTTACTATTCGGGACATTATCGGGGACATTCCACTCGGTGTGTCCCCCTGCCCTTTATAAATCTTACAGATACTTAGAGAACTCTTCTCTTATTGCAGTCATTTCGCCAATGATATCATCAATATCCAATACCATTTCCATCATGCCCACTTGTTCATCATAAACTGTTTCATCTACTATATCTTTTATTTCCGGTTCACATATGTGAAATACGCTGAGTCCCAACTGGACTCCTGTCAATGGACCTGCAAATGTAGGGTCTCCGTTTGTCACGGTTTCTGCAGCAAGACCTGCTGCTTCGCCTTCTGCTGCACCAAGTATAACTACTAAATTTTCAGCACCATACTTTTCAGCAAATTCTTTAACCCTTTTTTGATTTTCCAAATCCATTGCACCTGCGCTAGTTCAGACAAAGCACTCAGTTGATGAGAATACAATTTCGCCGCCGGCGGTTTTAACGCATTCTTCAATTGCCTGGCCGGGTATTCCATCTCTGTCGCCTATTATTATAATTTTTTTGTTTTCCAATAAGCTCATAGTTTCCTCCTAAATGTATTTTTGAATCATTGCATCTATATTATCCGGAGTTGCATCATCTTTTATAAGCTCTTCAATCTTTTCTCCGTCTTTATAGATAGCAATAACAGGTAATCCTAATACTTTTTGTCCAATGGCAACCCTTCTTGCCTTTGTAGTATTTAATTTCGTAAATTTTAATTTGTCTCCGTATTTCTCGGCAAATTCTTCAACATGAGGCATTAAAGCTTCACAAGGAGCACATCCGTCACCGAAAAAGTCAACAAATATATATCCTTGACCTTGCAGCACCTCAGTTTCAAAATTTGTTTTGTCCAGCACTAACATTACATACCTCCTACAGTTCTTCTACATATTTTTCAGCCTGTACTGCTGCTATGGCTCCGTCAGCTGCTGCAGTTACTACCTGCCTCAGGCTCTTAACCCGGATGTCGCCTGCTGCATACACTCCGTCAATATTTGTTTTCATATCCTCATCGGTTACAATATAACCATTTTTGATATCTAAAATACCTTCGAATATTTTAGTTTTAGGTTCATAACCAATGAATACAAAAATACCAAATGTCATATCATCTTCATCGGCTGCCAGTTCTGTTAATTCTTTTGTTTTAACATTTTCTAAAACAATTGAATTAACAATTCCATCACCTTTGATTTCTTTTACTACCGAATCCCAGATAAAATGCACTTTGGGATTGGCTTCTGCTTTTTCCCGGATTGATTTTGCTGCTCTAAGCTCATCTCTTCTGTGAATTATGGATACTTTTCTTGCAAATTTTGTCAGGTATAATGCTTCTTCGACAGCAGTATCTCCGCCGCCAACTACAAATACTTCAAAATCTTCAAAGAAAGCAGCATCACAGGTTGCACAGTAGGATACACCTTTGCCGGTGAAAGTTTTCTCCCCGGGACATCCAATGGGTTTTGATGTGGCACCACAGGCAACTATCACTGTTTTGCCTTTGTATTCACCCTTTTTACCTGTCAGGATCTTTTCTTTTCCTTCAAGCTTCACTTCCACTATTTCATCATAAACTTTTTCTGCTCCGAAATGCTTAGCCTGGTCAGACATTCTGTCTACTAAAGTGGGACCTGATTCGCCTTCCAAGCATCCCGGATAATTTTCAACCTCTGATGTGAGGACTATCTGTCCTCCATCTTTTTCTTTTTCAATAATTAATGTGCTTAGTCTTGCTCTGCCGGCATAAATACCGGCTGACAATCCTGCCGGACCGGCACCAATAATTATTACATCATATATTTTACTCATATTCCACCTATTTCTCAAATACTGTCTGCTCGGTAACTTCTGTTTCTAATGCTTTTAAAGCTTTTGTAAGCAAGTCTCTTCTTATATCTTTTTCTTCTTCAAGGGTCAATGAAGGATTCCCCAAGGGATGAGGTATTGCTATTGTCGGAACAATTCTGTTAGCTCCAACAGTCAATGAAATAGGAACTATTGTACACATATGTACCACAGGAATTCCTGCTCTTTCTATTTCTTTTACCATCGTTGCACCGCAACGCGTACAGGTACCTCAAGTAGATGTTAGTATAACAGCATCCACCCCATCAGCCACTAATTCTTTTGAAAACTTCTCAGCAAAACCTTTTGCACTCTTAACTGCAGTACCATTACCCACAGTTGTATAAAAATATCTGTGAAGG
Organism: uncultured Clostridia bacterium; assembly: GCA_964489345.1. Classification (GTDB taxonomy): domain Bacteria; phylum Bacillota; class Clostridia; order Tissierellales; family Sedimentibacteraceae; genus Sedimentibacter. The sequence continues at coordinate 4,351 of CAZAYQ010000015.1, forward strand.
CTTCCTATTTTGCCTTCTTTTTCAAATTCTCTCAATACATCAACCGGTAATACTCTGTCCGGGTCTAAATTAGCATAAACAGGGTCATATCCCCCATGAGCAGTTTCATATGTTTCTTCAGTTAAATCCATAACACCTTCTATATCATATTTGCCGTATTTTGATGCACTTGATGATTCTATATGGTCAGGATTTCCTTTTGGAACAATTCCTCCTGAAGTAACCAATGCTATTTTAGCCTTTCTTACATCTTTTACAGCAGGGTTAGGCGGAACTCTGTCAAAGTCAGGCATAGGAAATTCTGTCTGGAATTCTTTGCCGGCTAATTTTGCCAAAAGCATTTTAACTGCTCTTTTTGAACCTCTTTCTTTATCAAAGAAGTTAACTCTTACACCATTTGGCATATAGCCTTCTTCTATGGATGCCCCTATTTTCTCACCTTTTGCTAATTTCAATGCAAGGGGAGCCATTTTCTTTACAGCATCTCTCATGCCTGCAGCTGAATTCTTTGTAGATACGATATATATGCTGTTCTTAAACATATCTGAGCCGGGGTTTTCAATATACATTCCTGTTAAAACCGGAATATTAAGCTCATCCTTAACCGCCTGTGCAATCGTACCGCAGGCAACTCCGTATCTTCCCGCATTAAATGCAGGTCCTGCAATAAATAAATCCGGCTTGTATTTCTTTATCATTTCAATTATTACTGATTTGGCTTCATCCATGTTTTCGTTAAAATATGAGTCTCCGCATACAATTGTAGCAACAATTTCAGCTTCATCCTTAAATGCTTGCTGGAATGCAAGTCCGGGACCTACTATGCCTTCTCTTACTTCAGCAGGAATGTGAGCCATTTCTTCTCCGCCTACATTGGCAAAGAATTGATTAATATAATGAACAACTTTCAACATTATTTTCTCCTCCCTTCCTATCTGGCACTTAGTTTATTGAAGCCCAGTTCATTTGTTGCCCCTGTAATAACCTGCAGTTCTGCTCTTATGCTTCCATCTTTATGCAAGCTACCGTCAAATCCTCCGGCTATTACATCTACAACCCCAATATGACCTATTATTTTATCCATAGGAGGCAGCTCTATAACTTCATTTGCATTTCCTCCGGAAACAACAGCGTTTGCCAAGGTGTCTGCATCTGCCAATGACTGGGAAGTACCGTCTCTGCCTGCATATTCGTCAGTGATTAGAACTGTTTTAATACCCTTGGATTCAATTTTCTTGCAATTCATTATTAAATCCGTATCCGGATTTCCAAAACCTTCTTCAGAAACAATTACACCGTCAACGCCAAAGAATTCTGCAAGCTTGGCAGTCCAGTTGGAAGACCTTTCCTTATCTGCAAGATAAACATTTTCGTTGGTAATTATTACTCCGACAAAATTCAGTGTCTTTCCATGTTCTGCAAACAAATCATGAATAACAGGATTATTCAAATGGTGATATGTAGTATTCTTATCACATGCAGATACACAGTTGCCGCTTGCTATGGCTCCATCCATTACTTCCGTAGGATATATCATGGTCGGCAATATTTGCTTAGCATCAACTCCATAAACATAAGTATCATGCATTAGGCCTTGACTTTGAAGCATTGCAGCATATGCTACTCTGGGAAGATCCGGATACAATTTTAACCCTTCTGTCAAAGTTGGTGTTTCAAATACTTCAACTTGGTCAGGTGTTAAATTTCTTGCAAGTTCAGCTAAATATAAAGCTGCCTTGTAGCCTGCAAATCTTAAAGCTTTCTCATGATCATGCTGTTTTAAGCCGTCTATGGGCTCGCACACTAAAACTAAATTGTTAAGTTTGGAAAAAGGTGTGTATTCAGCCCCGGGACCGGTCATATCAATAATACCTTCCTGGAAACCGACTATCTTGCCTGTTGTTAAAACTGCCGCACCCTTCAGCACATATGTTTTGCCTGAGCCTACGGTTTCAACCTTGCTGACCATACCCGGGAATATACCGCCGGGTCCTTCAACTTTAACCCTAGGTTCTATAACATCTTTAACAGGTGTTATACGAATACTTTCTCCTGGTTTAGCCAATTCAATTTCTGCACTTTTAAAATGTTCATCTTCTAGAATTAAAGCTTTTACTTCTTCTTTGTTGACATACAATGTACCATCTTCTACCTTGGATACATCAGAAAACTGAATATCCTTAATAAAAATATAGCCTAATTCTAATTTCAAATTTTTTCACCTCCGTTTAATTTTTTCGAGAGTTATATATTTAATGCGCTTTCCAGCACAGTTAAATCAACTAATTTTAAATCCTCTGCTATTTTATCGCTTATTAATTTCAACTTATCCTTATTGAACTTATCATATGTAATTATTGCATTTTCAATCGTATAAATTGAATTAAAATTTACATTTTTTATATCATCGCTTATCGCTATGGATTTATAAGGTGTATCGCCGGGTTTAACACTGCTTGACAAGGGATGAGTCAAAAGCTCATGTCCCATATGAAGCTTGTCCCTTACTGCAATCAAAACATCCTTAAATGTACCGTCAATAAAAACAACATTGAAGTTTTCTTCATATTTTCTTAATACCCAATCATTGTTTGTAATAATCACTTTTTTCACCTGCCAAGAAAAATAATTATGGGCAGAAAGCAAAACTAAAAAAATTCTGCCTCCTGCCCTGTTAATTAACCTGAGAGTTTCCTCCATCTGGAATTGCCCCTTCGGTGCTCGCGCTTTTCAGAGATTTGTCAATCCACGGTCCTTTTGCCTGCGATAGTCATTACAATATGGCTAATCATAACTTATTTCCTTCGGCGCTGTTAAAAACATAACAGACTCTTCCGCGAATGTCATCCAAATATTTACTTAATTACATTATATTAAATCATTTTAAATAAATCAACTATTATTTTTTAATCCTGTTAAATTTTTATTATGCCTTAGGACATCTTCATACTTTATACCACTTCAAGTATATATTCGGCAATATTGAGTGAATGGTCCCCTACCCTCTCTAAATTGCTTATGATATCCAAAAATACTATTCCTGCATTAGGATTGCATACCAGATTATTAAGTCTGTCAATGTGATTTTTTCTGAGGGTTTTATACATTTTGTCAATCTCCTCTTCATCCTTAGTTACAAGGCTGCAAAATTCCGGTTTTGCAGAAGCTAATGCATTTAATGAGCCCTTGTATGCATCCATAGTCACATCAAACATTTCTTTTATTTCATTACTTGCTTCTTCTGAAAAATCAGCTTTGTTTTCAATTTTATATAAGATTAATTCCCCGATATTGTCAATATGATCTCCTACCCTTTCAATATCACTGCTTGCATTCAGCAAAACAAACAATTTATCCTTTTCTGCACTTGTTAATGAAATTTTATCCAATTTAACAAGATACTCCAAAATTTCCTTGTGTAATTTATTTATTTTTTTCTCATGTTCAAAAACATCATATACCAGGTCTTCTTTGCTTTCAAATAATGCTTTTTTTGCTGTTTCAAACTGATTCATAACTAAATTGCCCATATGAAGCACTTCCTTTGCTGATTGAGTTAAAGCAATAGAATGAGTTGCCAAAATTCTTTCATCAATATATTTTGTTACACTATCAGTTTCGCTGCCGTCTGTCCTGACTATAAACTCCGATGCTTTAACAAGCAGGTTAGAAAAGGGGAACAATATGATAACATTTATAATATTGAAGAAAATATGGCCTGCAGCAATCTGCTTGGGCACATTTACAGCTACTGTCTGATGAACCAGCCGGCTAACAGGTTTTCTCAAAAACATCATAAATAATACAGTGCCTGTTATATTGAATAATAAATGTATTACTGCTGCCCTTTTTGCTGTTTTATTTGCACCTATACCGGCCAGTATGGCAGTCACGCATGTACCTATATTTTGACCAAATATAATAGGGTAAGCCTGTTCAAAGCTTATTATTCCTGTTGCCGCCACTGCAATCAACAAACCTGTTGTTGCACTGGAGCTTTGAAGCAGGGCTGTCATTACAAAACCCACCAGTATTCCCAGATAGGCATTGTCAAACTTAGTCATCAGGCTGATAAATACAGGATTTGATTCCAGGGGCCCCATGGCAGTTTTCATTAAATTCATGCCTATAAAAAGTATTCCAAAGCCTATTAATACTTCAGCCATACTTTTAACTTTTCTTTTTTTGGCTATAAGTAATACTGCTACGCCAACGCCCACCATAAGTGTTGCAGCTTCGGTAATATTGAGTGATACCAAAAAAGCTGTAACGGTAGTACCTATATTAGCTCCCATTATTATTCCAACTGCCTGGTTTAAATTCATTAAGCCTGCATTTACAAAGCCTACTACCATTACTGTTGTAGCGCTGGAGCTTTGAATTACTCCTGTTACCAGCGCTCCCACCAGGACACCCATCAACTTGTTCTTTGTTAAAGCTGCCAAAATGTCTTTCATTTTGCTTCCGGCAGCCTTTTGCAGCCCATCTCCCATGTAAAACATTCCAAAGAGAAATAATCCTAATCCTCCAACTAAACCAATAGCTATATCCATAATTCCTCCTATAACATCTGTGGAAAACCCAATTGTCTTAAAGCTTCGTAAATAACTATGTTCACGGAGTTAGCCAGGTTTAGGGACCTGGCCTTTACCTGTCCTATCATTGGAATTTTAATTCTGTTTTTTTTATATTCTTCATGAATATAATCAGGCAGGCCTGCAGTTTCTTTACCAAATACTATATAACAGTCCTTTGTATAAGCTGCATCAGTATAAAACCTGCTTTCTTTTGTTGTTGAAATAAATACTTTGTGATTGCCTGTTGTTTTCTTGAACTCTTCAAAGCTTTCATAATATGTAATATCCACCAAATTCCAATAATCAAGTCCTGCCCGTTTCAAATGTTTGTCATCTACCGAAAAACCCAAGGGTTTTATTAAATGAAGCTTTGAGCCGGTAGCTGCGCAGGTTCTTGCTATATTGCCGGTATTTTGCGGTATTTCAGGCTCAAATAATACTATGTTTATTGACATAAATACTCCCAAATAAGAAATTATCGACATACAAGAATATAATAATGCAAAATTCCTGTAAATACAAGGAAGATTTTAGAGACCTTTTTCCAGGCCTTTTTCCATTTCCATAAAATGTCTGCATAATACATTTACATTGCAGCTGGTGCATTTAGGTGATTTGGCCGTGCAGGTTTTCCTTCCATGTGTAATTAAAAGATGGTGCATCAGGTGCCACTTGTATTTAGGAAGCTTTCTCATCATTTCATCTGATACCTTGTCAGCCGTGCTTCCTTTTGCCAGTCCTATTCGTCTTGTTACCCTGAAAACATGGGTATCTACAGGAAAGGCAGGTATGTTAAAAGCTTCAACCAAAACTACGGATGCAGTCTTCCTTCCCACTCCCGGAAGGGACATAAGCTCATCCATATCTTTTGGAACCTGACCTTGATATTTATCCTTTAAGATTCTAAGCATAGAGTAAATATTTTTTGATTTATTTTTATATAATCCAATTTTTTTAATTTTTTGTTCTATTTCTCCTTGTGATAAGGTCAAAAAACTGTCCAAATCCGGATATTGTTTGTATAATTTATCAGTAACATTGTTGACACTTTTATCTGTAGCCTGTGCACTTAACATTGTTGAAATTAAAAGCTGAAATGGTGACATGTAGTCAAGTCCGCACTTTGCATCAGGATATGCTTCCTTTAATAATTCGTACACTTTTTCCGCCTTAGTCATTATATTATCTCCTTGTGGCAATTTAATATTTCTACTCTTTCATCATTGTCAATAAATGAAATTATCTTTGATATTGAAGCATCGCACAATCTTTTATTGTTTGAAACAAGAGCAAGACCCAGCAAGGACCTGTTCCATAATTCATTATAGCCCACCTCCGCCACGGAAGCATTGAATTTCGACTTAATCCTTTCGATGATGCTTTTTACCACCTGTCTCTTTTCTTTTAGAGAATTTGATTCATATATTAAAATTTCAATTTCGCAAGAGCATACTATCATAATTTTTCCTCCATTAATTTCAAGTATTCATTTTTCACATTGTTATTTTCATATTTTAAATTATAAGATAAGGTGTTTTGAGCCAAGGATTTATTTAATTTCAACAAAGACCAGGCTGCGTATATTCTTATCATTTCCGACGGATTTTTAAGCTCAGATTTAACAATTTGAAACATTGATTGAATGTTAAGATTTCCTATGACAATAAGAGCATTTCTCTTCCAGATATTTCTGCCCCTCCAGCCGCCTGCTGTTTGTCCGTATTTTTTTATAAAGTCTTTATTTGATATTTTTAGCAGGTCTTCCAAATCAATTTCTAAATCCGAATATATTTCACCTGTATCTTTGTTTAGGTGGTCTTTATTTAATGGACATACAATTTGGCACATATCACAGCCGTATATTTGTCTGCCCATGCTTTCTCTGTATTCCAAAGGGATATATTTTTTTGTCTGTGTTAAATATGATACGCATTTTTTAGGATTAATTCCTCCCTCTTCAAATATTGCCTTGTTGGGACAGGTCTTTATACATAGATTGCATGTACCGCATATATCCTCTTCGTTTATAGCATCTGCCGGAATTTCAATATCTGTCAAAAGATAAGCTAAATTTATAAACGAACCCTTATCTTTATTTATAAGCAGGCTGTTTTTCCCATAGCTGCCTATGCCGGCACCTCTGCATATTTCTTTATCAATAAGAAAACTTGTATCTACGCAGGCAATATATTTAAAATCAATATGTTTCTTTAATTCTTGCACTAAATTATATAATAATGCATTTGCTTTCTTATGATAATCCATTCCGTGAGAAGACACACTTAATAATCCCTTATGAGAAAGAGAAGGAATTTTGTAGCCCTCCCCGTAAGGGACTCCTATAGCAATAATGCTCCTTGATTCAGGGAATAAGTTTTTTACATTTAATCTTTTATTAATATTTTGCTCTTCAAATTCGGAAGCTTGATTATTGTTTTTCCTCTTGATTAAGAAATCTTCCAAATAAGAATAATCTGTTTTATCTGTTATCCCAACCGTATCAATTCCTAATTTGTATGCACTTTCTTTAACAATCTGCTTCATAATCTTCCTCATTATTTTCAATGGTATGACATCAACCCCGTCCCCCTGTCACACCTATGATATCATAATTCATTTAAATTTTGAAGAACAAAAAAATGGGCATTAAGTTTGTAAAGCATACTTAATGCCCCTTGGAGAAAAGTATTAGATAACCTTGTATATCCATCCTTCAGGTGCTTCTATATCACCCATTTGAATTCCGTACAATGTTTCATATAATTTTTTGGTTACAGGTCCTACTTCTGTTTCGCTGTGGAACACATGGAATTTGCCATTATGCATTATTCCTCCTATGGGTGTTATAACTGCAGCTGTACCGCAAGCCCCTGCTTCTTTCAAATTATCTATTTCATCAATGTATACTTCTGTTTCAAGAGCTTCCATATTTAAGTAGTCTTTGGCAACCTGCATCAATGAGATTCTTGTTATACTTGGAAGTATTGAAGATGAATGAGGCGTTACAAACTTATTGTCTTTTGTAATACCAAAGAAGTTTGCTGCTCCTACCTCGTCAATTTTTGTATGTGTTGACGGGTCTAAATAAATACAATCGGCATATCCTTTTTTAACAGCATCCATATGGGAATGAAGGCTTGCTGCATAGTTTCCGCCTACCTTGATTTTTCCGGTTCCGTTTGGTGCTGCCCTGTCTTCTGTTGTTGTAATGAAATTAACAGGATTCATGCCGCCTTTAAAGTAGGGACCTACAGGCATGCAGAATACGCTGAATATAAATTCATTTGCAGGTTTAACACCTATGTTATCACCAATACCTATCACATATGGTCTTAAGTACAAAGTTGCACCTGACCCGTAGGGAGGTACCCATGCTGCATTGGCTTTAACCACCTGAACGCAGGCATCGATGAACTTATCCACTGGGACTTCAGGCATCATTACACCTGCACAGCTTTTTTGCATTCGTTTTGCATTTTCGTCAGGTCTGAATAGCTGAATTCCGCCGTCCTTAGTGCTGTAAGCCTTCATTCCTTCAAAGCATTCCTGGCCGTAATGCAGACTGGTTGACCCTTCGCTTATATGTACCTTATTATCTTCTGTAAGCTGTCCATCATCCCATTTTCCATCTTTCCAGTATGAAATATATCTTTTGTCAGTTTTAATATAGCTGAATCCTAATTCAGTCCATTTAATGTCTCTTTTTTCCATTTGCAAACCCTCCTTTTGTTTTTATGTAAATTCGGGGGCATTCCTCCTGCCGCAAAGATTTGCCCTCAAGCAGGGTGCGCCCCCACACCCTTATAATAACACCCTTATATTGAAATATCTATCTCTTATTTTTTTGCAGCCTGGGCACCTTTCATCAAAGCTTCTTTGTTTAATGGGATCAGGTCTGCTTTATCCTCTCCGAAAACTTTTACAAAGGCCTGCAATACTGACTCTGCTTTAACTGCTTTTGTGACTTCCAAATATGCTCCGAGCATTACCATGTTTGCAACTTTGCTGTTGCCTAATTCTGCCGCCAGCTCATTAGCCTCAATATAATAAACATCTAAATCTTTTCTTGTTGGCTCAATATTTATCAATGAGCTGTTTATTATGAGTTTCCCGTCAGGAATAAGCTCCTTTTCAAATTTAGCCATTGAAGGCAGGTTCATTACTATTGCTGCGGTTCCATCTTTAGAAATAAGAGGTGAGCCTACTTCTTCCTCTGATACAACAACTGCACAATTTGCCGTACCTCCCCTCATTTCAGGTCCGTAAGAAGGCATCCATGTTACATTTTTCCCTTCAATCATACCTGCATATGCCAATAATCTGCCGATAGCCATAACTCCTTGACCGCCAAAGCCGGCCATAATTACTTTTTGTTCCATATTATTTTCCCTCCCCAAAATCTCTGAAGTTTCCTAAAGGATAATATGGTATCATATTATCTCTCAGCCAGTCCAATGCTTTTAAAGGAGTAAATCCCCAGTTTGTCGGGCATGTTGACAATACTTCTACGATTGCAAAACCCTCACCTTTTATCTGACATTCAAATGCCCTCTTTATTGCTTTTTTTGCTTTTCTGATATTTGCCGGAGTATCTACTGTAACCCTTTCAACAAATTTCGCACCATCGATGGTTGCCAGTAATTCTGACATTTTAATAGGTTTCCCGCTGTGTGCTTCATCTCTTCCAAATGGAGATGTGGTTGTCTTTTGTCCGACTAATGTGGTAGGAGCCATCTGTCCGCCAGTCATGCCGTATATAGCATTATTCACAAAAATTGTAGTTATTTTCTCTCCCCTGTGGGCTGCGTGAACAACCTCGGCAGTTCCTATGGAAGCCAGGTCTCCGTCTCCCTGATATGAAAACACTACCTTGTCGGGATGCACTCTTTTTATGCCTGTTGCAACAGCCGGAGCTCGACCGTGAGCTGCTTCCTGCATGTCGCAGTTAAAATATTTATAAGCAAGTACTGAACATCCAACAGGAGCTACTCCAATTGCATCATCCAAAACTCCTAATTCAACCAAAGATTCTGCAACTAATTTATGAATAACACCATGAGTACAACCAGGGCAATAATGAAAAGGTGTATCAGTTAAGCCCTTTGATTTTTCATATACGATTGTCATTATTTTGCACCTCCTGCTATTTTCTCAATATCTTTAAGGATACTTCCTGGTGTTGGAACCATACCGCCTTGAGTACCGTTGAAATATACAGGAAGCCTTCCTGCAATACCAATTTTTATATCATCCAATATTTGACCCTGGCTCATTTCAACTCCAAGTATTCCCTTTGCCTTATTTCCAATTTCTTTAAATACATCATAAGGAAATGGCCACAAAGTAATAGGTCTTATCATACCTGCATTTATTCCTTTTGCTTTTGCCTGTTTTATTGCTGTTTTTACTATCCTTGCTGTAGTGCCGTAAGCAACGCACACAACATCAGCATCTTCCAAATCGAATGCTTCATAAAGCACTTCGTTTTCTTCCATTTGCCTGTATTTCTCTTCCAGGTGTTTATTGTGTTCTTGAAGTTCTTCTGCCTGTAAATACAGTGAGTTTACAACTACGGGTTTTCTTTTCCCGCCTGTTCCGGTTGTAGCCCAATCTTTAGGCGGCAGTTCTATGGGTTTTGGATCTTTGAATTCAACAGCTTCCATTATTTGACCAATCATTCCGTCGCCGGCTATCAGCACAGGATTTCTGTAATAATCAGCTTTATCAAAGGCTAACATAACATAATCAACCAATTCCTGTATGCTTGCCGGTGCATAGCACAGGGTTCTGTAGTCACCGTTTCCGCCTCCTCTTGTAGACTGATAGTAGTCCGCTTGTCCCGGCTGTATACTTCCAAGCCCCGGTCCGCCTCTCATCATATTAACTATAACACATGGAATTTCAGCACCGGCACAATAAGTAATTCCTTCTTGTTTCAATGAAATACCCGGGCTTGAAGATGCGGTCATAACTCTTGCCCCTGCTCCCCCTGCACCATAAACCATGTTTATTGCAGCTATTTCGCTTTCTGCCTGCAAAAAGACACCGCCGGCTTCCGGTAATACCCTTGAAATATATTCAGGCACTTCACTTGACGGGGTTATGGGATAACCGAAGAAAAATTTACAGCCTGCCTTAATGGCGGCAGCGCCAACAGCTTCATTACCTTTCATTAATATCTTTGACATAATCTACCTCCATTATAATCTTTCTACTCTTATTACTGAATCAGGGCACATAATTGCACAATTGCCGCAAGCAATACATTTTTCCATTTCAACCACATGTGCAGGGCTGTATCCTTTGCTGTTTATTTTTTCTCTGTTCAACTCAATAATTTTTACAGGACAAACCGCAACGCAGAGTTCACAACCCTTGCATGCATCGTCATCAAATGTAACCTTACCTTTTGCCATTATTAAACCTCCTTTAACTCATCCATTCTTCCCTCATATATAAATTTATGGGGAATAACTTTTCTATTATTTCCTGGTTCTTTATTTTGTCAGCCGTCTTTTTAATAACAGCTTCATATCTTATGGGAATATCCGTTTCCCATGATACCTTTTTAGTTAATTCATGACCAAATTCCACATCTTCAACCCTGGTAGCTTTAAGCATGTGGGTGTTGTTTACCAAGCCTGTTATTTTTAACATTGATGTAGCTTCAATCATTTTCAAATATTTCATAACCCCTTCAACAGTATTGGTTTCAGGTCTGTTTCCGTTTATTACATAGAACATATCATATTCGACATTTTTAATCCGGTCAGAATATCCGGCAAGAACTCTCGCTCCCACAGGGTCTCCTCCCACATCAAGTATTGATTTAACATTTTGATTTGCTATAACTCCCATCAGCTCAGCCGGAAGGGCAGGTAAATCCACCGCCGTATTTCTTATGCTTGAATCAAATAACTTTATTCCTATTTCTTCAAACAAGGCCCTCTTCTCTCTTGAACGGAAATAAGGATTAACTATATCTAAATCAGCAATAGACACACTATCATATATTTCCTTCATTTTTATAGCATAATTTACAGCAAACTCTGTTTTGCCGCTGCCATAGTGGCCTATAACAATAACCAGTCTTTTGTCATGCATTATATCCCTCCTTCCGGAATATATTATGTCCTTATACATAGGTCTTAGAATTTTCAATACCCTTTAAAACTCTTAATCCTCCTTGAGCAAGAGCTAAGAGCTCATCCTCTCCGGGATAGACTATAACCTTTCCTAAAAATTTAACTTTATCTTCAATCATTTTAACAAAATATTGATCGTAAGCTATGCCGCCTGTTATTAAAATGGCATCAATATCCCCTTCAAGAACAACTGCATATTCGCCGATTGTTTTTGCAACCTGGTATGCCATTGCAGAATATATGAGTTTTGCTTTTTCATCACCTGCTTGCGCTCTTTCACCCACATCCTTTGCACTGTTAGTACCTAAATGTGCGCTGAGTCCTCCTTTTCCCACCATCATCCTGTTAATTTCTGCTTCAGTGTAATGACCGCTGAAACATGTCTTAACCAATTGCCCGCAGGGCAGTGAACCTGATCTTTCAGGAGAAAAGGGTCCTTCTCCGTTTAAGGCATTGTTTACATCAATTGCCCTTCCTTTTTTATGGGCTCCGATTGATATTCCCCCACCTAAATGAGCAACAATAAAATTAAGTTCATCATAATCTTTCCCGAACTCCTCCATGGCTGCTCTTCTGGCAACAGCTCTATGATTTAATGCATGCCATATGCAAATCCTCTCAAAATCAGGATGGCCGCTTATTCTTGCAACATCTTCCATTTCATCCACCACCACAGGGTCCACAATAAATGACGGTATATTTACTTTATCAGCTATGGACCGTGCCAAAGGGGCCCCTAAGTTGGAAGCATGCTCTACCTTTACATTTTTTTTCAAGTCTTCAATCAATTTGTCATTAACTGAGTAGGTTCCGCCTTCAACAGCTTTTATCAAACCCCCTCTTCCCACAACCGCATCAAGTACATCAAGTGATATGTCATTTTCTTCCAATGCTGAAATAATCATGTCTTTTCTGAATTGAAACTGGTCTGATACCCTGCTAAAGAGCTGAAGCTCTTCATTTGTGTGTCTTATTGTTTTCTCGAAAATTATTCTTTCATCATCAAACACTGCTATTTTTGTTGATGTTGAACCCGGGTTAATAATTAACTGTTTCATATGCTCTCCTTTATGAACAAATTACTGCCAATAATATTGAATAGAGCTTAGCTTCATCCGAATCTGCCCTTGAAGTAAGTATAACAGGTGCTTTTGCACCTAAAATAATACCGGCATTTTTAGAATCAGCTAAATATGTCAATGTTTTATACATTACATTTCCTGCTTCAATATTTGGCATCAATAGAATATCTGCATCCCCTGCAACTTCTCCCTTTACCCCTTTCACGGCTGCTGCTTCCTTTGAAATTGCATTGTCAAGGCCAAAGGGTCCATCAACTATGCAGCCTTTTATTTGGCCGGACCTGTACATGTCAACAAGGATTTCTGCATCCACAGTTGCTTGCATTTTATCCGATACTTTTTCCTTTGCACATATTACCGCTACTTTTGGATTTTCTATTTTCAATGAAGAACATAAGGGAAGGGTGTTTTCGATTATTTGTTTCTTTTCAGATGCACCGGGTGCAATATTCATTGCTGCATCGGTTACAATGAAAAATTTATGATATTTATCTGTTTCAAAAACCGCTGCATGACTTAAAATACTGCCTGTTCTGAGACCGATTTCCTTGTCAAGTACAGCCTTTAGAATAATAGAAGTGTCAAGCAATCCTTTCATAAGGATATCAGCCTTGCCGGAGGATACCAGTGACACAGCCCTTCTTGCAGCTGAAATATCATCTTCTGCCTCAATAATCTCAATATTTTCAAGCTTAAAGTTTATTTCATCTGATAATTTTTGAATTTTTTCTTTATTGCCAATTAAAACCGGAATGCAGATATTCTTAAGATAAGCTGACTTTACAGCCTTTAACACATCATCGTCATGAGGAGCTGCCACCGCTATTTTTTTTGCTTGGGTGTTTCCGGCTTCTTTTAATAATTTGTCGAATCTATACATAATATTCTCACCTCACACTATAACCTGCAAAGATTGTGCCAAAAAATAAAAAATCAAACGTTGAAATTTCAGCGATTGATATAAGATGTATATTTTCTTGAATTATTTTGCATGCAAAATTTTTCAAGATACTTAAAATTTTGCAAAAAATTGCAGATTAAGAAATGCCATATTTCTCTAATTTATAATACAAGGATCTTAAGGATATACCCAGCTCCCTGGCAGTCCGGGTTTTGTTTTTATTAAATTTTAAATAAACATTTGATATATATTCATTTTCTGTCTTATTTAAAATACTGTCCAAGTCTTGTATATCTTCATTAATTACTGCTTTTATTCCGGTATCTTGTGTTTTGCTATGAAGGTGGGGCAAATGCAGCCTGTCAATTATTCTTTCGTTTATATTCATATATATGATAGCCCTGCCTATTATATTTTCAAGCTCCCTTACATTTCCCGGCCAGTCATGTGATTTTAAAACTATTAATGCATCATCTGTTATATCAATAATATTTCTTCCGTATTCATCATTAAACTTTGCAATAAAACTTTTGACAAGCAAAGGAATGTCTTCAAGCCTCTCTCTCAATGGAGGTATGCTTATGGGAAGAATGCTTATCCTGTAAAATAAATCTTCTCTGAATTTTCCCTGCCTGACTAATTTTGTCAGCTCAGAATTGGTTGCTGCAATTACCCTTACATCTACGGGAATATTTTTATTGCTTCCAACCCTCATTATTTCTTTTTCCTGAAGAACCCTTAAAAGCTTAGCCTGAGTATTTAAACTTATTTCAGAAATTTCATCAAGAAAAATGGTACCCTTGTCTGCTTCTTCAAAAAGTCCTTTCTTGCCTCCCTTAAGAGCACCGGTAAATGAGCCCTCGTCATAGCCGAAGAGCTCGCTTTCAAGCAAAGAATCAGTAAGTGCTGCACAATTTACCCTTACAAAATTTTTATGGGACCGGGCACTTTGGGCATGGATAGAGTTTGCAAACAATTCTTTGCCGGTACCGCTCTCGCCTCTTAAAAGAACAGTTGCCGGAACCTTGGCGGCCTTTTTAATAAGATTTCTTACTTCATTTATTACTTTTGAATTTCCTATTATATCTTCAGGCTTGTATTTATAAGTAAGCTCTCTTAGTTTTTTTTCTGCTTCTTCCAATTTGTCAGTTAAATCCTTTATAGTGGAAATATCATGTAAAACAGCAACACTTCCCTTCATTTCACCGTTCACAATGATTGGGGCCGCCTGGGCTACAACAGTCTTGCCGGAAGGTTTCAATTTTAATTTTGTGTTTTCCACAGGATTTTTAGTTGAAAGAACCTTCATATGTACGCTTTGTTCGCCTTCTTCAATGTCAAACAAGGCATTCCTGCCTATTATATCATCATAATCAATGCCTGTTATTCTCGTATAAGCGGGATTAACCAGGATATGCTCCCCTTTTTCATCTACAACACTTATAGCATCCTGAGCAGCTTGTAAAACGGCCTCCAGCATTCCTTGATAATCCATGCTGTTAAAGTTAATTCTATGCATATTATTCCTCTTCCTGAGGTGTTGCTTCAATGACTTCTAAATTTACGGTTTGTTTGCTTATAATAATATCCTTAAAAGTATATTCAGACACAAATTCTATATTAACAGTATTTAAGCCCCTAATTGCTTCTGATAAATCTATGGTCAGGATTAAATCATCTTTTTCCATTTCCGTAACTAAAGTTGAAGTTCCTAAGACAGTAACCGTAATTTCTTCTTCTGTTTCCTCTATAACAGCGTCAGTATTTTCGCTTTTATTTATAAACTGAATATCATCATAGCTGTACTTAAGTTCTCTTTGTATAATTTTTTCAATTACGGTATTTACAAGCGGTGCAGTTTCCATATCCAAGAATATCAAGCCCTCTGCATTTAAAATATTTCCGGTTGTCAGCATATTATTGTAGGCATCTGTAATATCAATTTCCTCCAGGTAAAGTTCCTTTACTGTATCCAAAATATCCTGTTTTGCAGCTATTTTCGCCCTTTCAGGTTTTACGGCAACATCAACCAAATCATATCCTTCCTCGGGAGTTCCTGCTACCGCAGCAACAAGTTTTACATATTTAGTCGGGTAGATTGGGACTGTGACTTTTACATTTCCTGTAGGAGCAGACAAAAATATTTCATTGTCCATGTCGTCATATACCCTTACAGGAACAGTTTTCATAATATCATCGGTTGCACCGTTAATGTTTATTGTAGCCACTGCTTTATCAGCAGAATTTACAACACTTCTTGGTCCTGTTATCTTTACTGATGATGGATTAGACATTGTTTGTGCTTTATAATAGCTGTTTGCCTGCACTCCTTCAGATTGAACCGTAACATCCATTACCTTGGATATCACTCCTTCTACGCTGCATGCAATCTGAGCGGGATAAACACTGACGATATCAACACCGCTGGGACCGATAACCTCCACCTTTGCATTTCTTGTACCTTCAGCAAAACCCAATACATCTATATAGGCAGAAAAGTCTCTGCTGCTTATGCTGTTCAGCTGCTCAGTCAATCCGGTAGCTTTTATGGTAACAGTAATATTTTCCTTGTCCGGATTCATAATTACTAAATTTGAATTCTCCAAGGCCGATAAGTTTCTTATGGCTACAGATACATTTGGATATGGCTTTTCAAGGGTTTGATTAGTTACAAGCATTACAGTCATCCATAGAGCAATGGCAGCTATAAGGCAGGCAATCTGAATAGCTATTTTATCGTTTTTTATCTTCATTTCTGTTTCTCCACTTATCTAAAATATTAATTTTCTCATTTTCTATATAAATACTTTGCAGCAGGGTTTCAATTTCTTCGGTTTGGATATTCCTGTAAAGCCTTCCCTCGACAGCATAAGAAATATAGCCTGTTTCTTCTGAAACAATCAAAGCAACAGAATCTGATCTTTCAGTCATCCCTATTGCAGCCCTGTGCCTTGTCCCTATATCTCTGCTGAGAAGGTTGTTATCCGTAAGAGGTAAAAAACATCCTGCTGCTTTAATAATATAATCTTTAATAATCACTGCCCCGTCATGGAGGGGAGTGTTTGGAATAAAAATATTTATGAGCAGGCCACTTGAAATATTTGCATTAATAACAGTTCCGCTTTCTATTATATCATTTAAGCCGATTTGTTTTTCAAAAATTATTAAAGCCCCTATCTTTTGTCTTGAAAGAGAGGTTGTTGCAGATATGATTTCTTTTATAATTTCTCTTGAAGCTTCATTTGTTTTTTCAACATTTGACAATGTAAAGGA
>CAZAYQ010000016.1:0-21003 GCA_964489345.1 uncultured Clostridia bacterium
CCAGCGATATCAGGTATTCAGTTGATACACAGTATGGTAAGAATGTAATTGAAACGATAAGTAATAATTGCACCATAGTCAAAGCAAGCGCAGAGGATCTGGCAAGCATATTCCCAGGAAGAACAATGGAGGAAGCTGCCGACAGCCTCATAGCATTAGGTGCAAAGACCGTGGTAGTGACTTGTGGAGGAAAGGGTGCATTCTATAAATTGGGAGCAGCAGCTCCAGTTTATTATAATTCCTTTAATGCTTACAGTGAAGAATCACACGGTCAGCTGGATTTTACAGGTGCGGGCGACTCCTTTGGAGCAGGTTTCATGGCTTCCTATGTTCAATATCAGGACATAGACAGAGCTGTGCAGAACGGCAACGCCACTGCATCATTGGTCATCCAGCGTTCTGGCGGATGCACTTTCAACAGAATGCCTAGCAAAGAGCGTGTTGATAAAAGGCTTACCACCGGTGAGTAAATGAACAACAAGGGATTTATAACAGGGGGAAACAGCTAACGGTTGGAAGCAAACACACTGATATGAAAAACTGATTTTATAATAATATGCCATATGGCAAGACAAGGAAGAATCAAACTTTCCTTAATGGTTTCCACCATCATTTTGAGCCATAGGCATTGTTATTGGATAGTAAATAAACAGCAAACAAACAATAGACTGCAAGACTATCATCTTATATTAACTATAAAATTTCCCTGAAAGGACTATTATAATAAGGAGGATTGACAATGCGTCAAATAGGTATAGGTATAATTGGTGCCGGCTCCATTGCGGAAATAGGTCATTGCCCTTCAATCGAGGCTCTGCCCAATGCAAAACTCGCTGCCCTTTGTGACAGCAACAAAGAGATTCTGGAAAGGATGACAAAAAAGTGGAATCCAGAGAAGTCTTACTCTGATTACCTTGAAATGCTCGAGGACAAAAACGTAGAAGTAGTTATTGTAGGCACTCCTAATCGTTACCATGCACAGCAGGCTATAGATGCCATGCGTGCGAAGAAGCATGTAATAGTAGAAAAGCCTTTTGCTTGCACCCACGAGGAAGCATGGAAAATGGTCGAAGTTGCACGAAGGGAAGACGTATTCCTTATGGCAGGTACCAATCAGCGTTTCTGGGAGCAGAACAGGATTGCACGTCAGCTGATCGACGATGGCTTCATCGGCGAGCCACGTATGGGTCGCTCATCACTGCATGAGGGCTGGGGTCTGTACCATGAGCAGCTTGCATTCACTAAGTTTCGAGCCAACCCCTTTGAGGCTGGTGCCGGTGCTTTGTTTGACCTTGGTGCACATCGTGCTGACCTGCTTGTATTCCTGATGAATTCCATGCCTAAGCGCGTGATTGGTATCATTAAGCGTCAGTGCACTCCCTCTGAGTACACAGTACTCGATGATTCCTTCTGGATTATGATAGAATTTGAGAATGGTGCTACTGGTGTCATAAGTGGTGATAGATATAGTCCTGCAGTATCCAACATTTCCGAGATTTACGGAAGTGAAGGAACTATATTCACCGGCTCGGAAGCAACCAACCCCTTCCAAAGTGCTCCTCTTGCTGTATTTACCAATAAAGATTTCAAACAAACTGAACTGCCTGAAATCGTTAGAGAATATCGTTATCCTCAGCTCTTCTGGTCTGAAGATATCATGCAGCCCAATGGCAATGTTCCCAAGCGTTGGGTACCTATTTACCCCAAACGCGGCTGGGCTTATAAGTCCATGCTCGATCATTTCCTTGATTGCATAGAAAAGGACAAGGAGCCCTCTCTTTCTCCCGAGGTCAGCGCCATCGTTACCGATATTCTCATCGGTGCATACAAGTCAATGGAAACCGGTTCTTGGGTTGATATACCTCTTACGGATAATTACATCATACCGTTATATAATGCACCTGAACTTAAATAAAAGCATTACACGTTATAATTTCACGAAAAGTGAAAAATATTATATAGGAGGAAAGAAAATGAAAAAAGTGTTAGCAATTCTCTTGGTAGTTGCGATGATGTTGGGTGTAGTAGCATGTGGTCCAAAACAGCCCTCTGGAGAAACTACCCAAAAAGAACCTGCTGCAGATGCAGGAAAGGAATACCTTGTAGGTTTCAGTTATCCTACCGCTAATAACGAGTTCTGGACCAATTGCTACAATGTTGTAAGCGAAGCCGCTAGTGCTCTCGGGGTAACAATGATGTCTGAAGACTGCAACAATGACCAGGCCGAACAGCTGACAGATGTTGAAGCTATGTTGTCTGCAGGCATTGATGCTCTAATACTTGCCCCCCAGGATGCATCTGTATGTCCCGGTATACTGTCTGCATGCAAGGAAAAGGGCGTTCCCGCGGTAGTAATTGACCGTTGGCCTGGTGACGATTTGAAGGCAGGCGAGGATTACGTTTGCTTCATAGGGCCTAACGACCAGGTTGCTGGTTACGGTATCACTATGAACCTTATCGACGGTGGCTGCAAGAATATCGTCGGTATCGGCGGATTCCAGAACACCTCAGTTGCTGAAGGCCGTTATGCCGGTCTTAAGCAGGCAATCGAAGAGCATACCGCCATCAATCTACTTCAGTATGAGTGGGCAGGCGAGAATTCAGAAGACGGCGACAAGTACATGCGTAACCTGCTGACCGCTCATCCTGAGCTGGACGGTGTATGGTGCTACAACGATTCACTTGCTCTTGCAGCAGTTAACGTACTAAAAGAGAATAATCGTAGCGATGTTAAGGTCGGCGGCATGGATCTATTGGGACCTGCCATCACCTCAATGGAAAATGGTGAGCTTTGGTCTTCCACCGGTGGTCACTATTATATGCCTGGTTTTGCACTCTGCGTACTCTATGATGTATTGAATGGCATCGACTATGAAGGCGAAGCAAAGGTACTGTTGGACCTGCTGAACGTCAACGGCGGAAATCTGGAAGAGTTTAAGGCCAAGTATCAAGGTGACACAGAGGCAATTGACTGGAAAGCTAACTGCAGGACCAATAACCCCAACGCTTCCTACACCTTCGTACTTTCTCTTGACTAATCATGATAGTTTTGACAAACTAATAACCATAGTAGCGACCCAACCTGCGGATCAGGTCGCTACTGTATTCTATAAAACAAACAAAATCGCAATATAATTCAGAATCTAGTGTTTTAGTATATAAAGCTGCAAAGACAACCCATGAAGAGGAGGATATATCTTGGAACCGATTCTTGTATTTAAGGGTATGAAGAAATATTTTCCCGGAACGAAAGCTTTGGATTGGAATGAAAATGATACTTTAGAAATATATCCGGGAGAAATACACGGGCTTGTTGGGGAAAATGGTGCAGGAAAATCAACCCTTTTTCAAATATTGATGGGTATCTATACTCGTACCGAAGGCGAGATAATCTTCAATGGTGAACCGTTCAACTCGATAAATGCACATTACGCAGAAAACCATGGTATATCCATTATTATGCAACAGCCCAACTTTGCACATAACATGACTGTTGCTGAGAATATCTTTATGAGCCGCGGCAGCATGTTTAAAAATCCGTTCGGATTTATTAATTGGAAAAAAATGAATGCCGCCGCAAGAGCTGTACTTGACGAATTAGGCTATACCAATATAGATCAAAAGGAAACTGTGGGTGAATTGCCATTTGAAGCCCGCAAACAGGTAGAAATAGCTCGCGCATTCTCCAGCAATCCTAAAGTACTGCTTGTGGATGAGACTTCTGCCGCAGTATCAAAGGAATCAGTGGAAGGACTTTATAGGCTGCTGCGAAAAAAACGTGATGAAGGCATTGCGATAATGTATATTTCTCATTTTATTGATGAAGTGCATAACCTGTGTGATAGAGTCAGTATACTGCGTGATGGCCAACTTGTTGCAAAAATGAAAATGGACGATAACGTTACAGAAGATGTCATTATAAAAAACATGGTAGGCCGTGATATATCCAGTTCCAGTTACAGAAGCGATGACAACAGTTCTATAACCGATATAATTCTTGAAACAAAGGGTTTGTCGGGCGGAAAGGAAAAGGACTTTGATAACATTGACCTAACAGTTCGTAAGGCAGAAATAATAGGCATAGCCGGTATTGGCGGATGCGGATCAAGTGAATTCGGGCGTGCACTTTTTGGGTATTCTCCGATAACATCTGGTGAAATCTTCTATAAAGGAAAATCAGTAACTTTTAAAAATCCAACGGAAGCAATCAAGAATAAGATAGGGTATATACCAAAGGACAGGGATCTGGAAGGGCTGGTCCTTATGTATGACTTGGTTATAAATATTTCCGAGGCCAATTTAGGAAATGTAAGCCGTGGTTCTATTATTGATGCCAAAAAAGAAAAATCAATTGCGCTTGACGCAATAAAAACCCTTAAGATAAAGACACCGTCGGTACTTACATCTGTAGGAAGACTGTCGGGCGGCAATAGACAAAAAGTAGCTATTGCCAAGTGGACAGTTAACAACAGCGATTTACTTATTATCAACTCACCGACCCGCGGTGTTGACGTTGGTGCGAAGTATGAAATATATAAAATAATGGAATATCTTAAGAACGAAGGCAAAGCTATTATACTTATATCGGATGAATTGCCGGAGCTTATAGGAATGTCAGACAGAATCTATTGTTTTCGCGCAGGCAAAGTATCAGGAGAGTTCATACGTGGCAAAGACTGTACTGAAGAAACTGTAATCGCCAAAATGGTTTAATGAATAGAAATCGAGGTAAATAGTGATGAATGATACCAAGACAAAGAAATTTAGTGTGTTTATAAAAAAGAACATATCTCTTACCGCATTTATTGTACTCTTTATTGCATTTTCATTTACTACCGGTGGTAGATTCTTTACCACCAACAATCTGCTGACTATTTGCGGAGCGTCTATGGACCTTCTGGTCACTGCCCTTGGTGCAACATTTATTGGACTGCTGGGTAGTATTGATTTGAGCGCAGGTTCAATGATAGCGCTGAACGGCGTAGTTGCAGTTAAGGTATACGTTGCAACGAACAGCCTGCCCCTGTCTATATTGGCGGCAATAGCTGTCAGTATGATATGCTATTTAATTGTAGTAATTGCACATACACAACTCGAAGTACCTACATTCATCTGTTCTTTAGGTATGCTTTCCATAGCAAGAGCAGTTGTTACCAGGATAAGCTCGGGTACCATTACTATGCTTCCCTATGATAGTCCGTTTAAGAGGATATTTGGCTTGAGGCCTGATATACTGATAATTGGTCTTATTCTGTTTCTCGCTGCTCTTATGATAGAGAAATATACGCTGTTTGGAAGGTATACCAGACTTATAGGTGGTGATGAAGTCGTTGCGCGTATGAGCGGAATTAATGTAAACAAGCAGAAGATAATGGTTTTTCTCTTTGCAGGTTTTATGTCAGCTATAGGCGGCATGATAATGGCAGCGAGAATCGGTTCTGGTTCCCCCTCGATTGGTGACGGTTACGAACTGAATGTTATATCTGCTGTTGTACTGGGCGGTACATCTCAGCGGGGCGGTATCGGCGGTGTGCGTGGTACTCTGATCGGTGCCCTAACACTAACCATGTTAGCTAACGGTCTTGTTCTTTGGGGAATGCCGTCTGAACTACAGCTTCTTTTAAAGGGTATCGTTCTTGTTCTTGCAGTATTCATAACTCAAGAACGCGGTACCGGGGCAGTTGTGAAATAATATTATAAAACTTAATTGGTGAAGATTATGGATAGGATTATTGAAAAATGCAAGGTCAAAATTCAGCTTGAGGCTGAAGCACTTAACAGGGTAAGTCAGCAAGTGGATGAAGCATATGTTCAAGCGGTAGATGCAATACTTAACTGTAAAGGAAGAATTATAATAACCGGACTTGGAAAGACCGGTCATGTTGGCAAGAAAATAGCAGCATCGTTTGCCAGCTTGGGTACAAAATCATTCTTTGTTCACAGCTGCGAGTCACTACATGGCGATATGGGAATGATAGATAAAGATGATGTTGTCATCATGATTTCCAATAGTGGTAAATCACAGGAGATTCTTAGCATGCTCTCACCCTTGAAAATTATTGGTACTAAGACCATATCAATTACAAAGTCAAAGGATACACCTCTGGCTAAAGGTACGGATATTACAATAAAAGTTGATGCGGGACCGGAAATTGACCATATGGGTGGTTTGGCACCAACTACAAGTTCGACAGCTACTCTGGCTGTAGGAGATGCACTCGCAACGGTTGTCTCAGAGATGAAAGGCTTTACACGCAATGACTTCGCATTGAGCCATCCCGGCGGGGCTCTCGGTCAGCAGTTATTAAAAGAGTATCAGGAACCGATAAATAAATAGCAACGAAAAAATGGCGCATACATTTTCTGTGTGTGCCATTTTCAAAAATAAATTTAACATCTGAGGCACGGCGACATGAAGGAAAACACTCTAATAAAAATGTTTACAGGTACAATAATTCTATTGATGTTTACAAGTGCGCTTTGCACTGCCACACAAGGTACATTGCTTACCAAATATATAGATTTTTATGGCCTTGAATCAACAGCACAAGGGCTCACGAGCTCAATGCAAAGTGCCGGAAACCTTATAGCTTTGCTTTTAATAGGATTGCTGGCTGGTAAACTCCAAAAAATGTCAATGGTGATGATATCAGCTGTCTCTATACCGATAGTATTTCTACTACTCGGAAGCAAACCTGCATTCCCGGTATTTTTGGTCGCTTTCATGTTATTCGGCATAGCTTTTGGATTTCAGGATTCACTGGCATCAGCCTTGATGGTCGATCTCAATCCAGATGAGTCCGGAATATATATGAATCTCCTTCATGGGGCGTTCGGGCTGGGGGGATTAACAGGACCCATATTCTTTGTAAGCCTTATGAAAAAGGGACTCGAATGGAATGGTGTGCTTCTTCTTGTGGCCTGTATCTGTTGCGTATCATGTGCTATCTACATTCTACTCTGCAGTCGGGTGCGCAAGTATTTGTCGGTCGACACAAAGCCAAAAGAAAGAATTGGGCTAAAAGATATAAAGAAATTTGTATCAGAAAAGAGGAAAATAATATTGCTCATATGTGCAGTATCATTCGGGGCTCATCAAATAGGTATATCTTCTTGGATCAACCGATATGTTGTCAATTATATCGGGGATGTTGATAACGGCGCCTTGTCGCTGTCCATGTTCTGGGCAGGTACTGCTGTATCAAGATTGTTGAGTTCTGTAATCCATATCAAAAACAGTACGAAAGTATCACTGGGATTTTTGCTTACTTCAGCTTTTATATTGATAGGTATTCTCTCGCACAACGGAATAGTAATGATGGTCTGCTGTATTTTTGCCGGCTTGGCAGAGGGCCCGATACTTCCGCTTATGCTAGACATGAGTTGTCGCTGGGAAAGAGGGAATACTTCATTGGGAAGTACTATGCTGCTATTAGCCACATACTGCGGTTTTCTGCTTATGCCGCTGTTGATCGGGAAAGTGGGTGCGTTAGATAATCTGAGGATAGCAATGCTGCTACCAGTTTTAGCATCGTTGATAGGTGCAGCCTTCTCTGTTAAACTTATAAAATATGACAGTTGGGAATAATAACTTTAATATGTACCAAAAAAAGTATTACATATAAAAGAAAAAGAGAAAAAAATGAATTCCATGATACTCCTTTACCGGAGTTCTTTAATTTTGGGGATAATATTGAGCCTGGAAGCTGTCTTTTATACCCTTTTATCAGCTATATTCCGGGATGACTTATTTAACGGAACAATATTTATTGGATGCCTGGTTATATTTATCGGTATGCTTGTATCAGAAACAAAGCTGGAATTTTTAAATCAAAGAAAACGGAATAAAGGATTTGCTTACCTTGACTATAAATTTTTTTATGATAGGATAATTATGAAAACAATGAAAATATATACAAGGAGGAGGATATATGAAACCAATAAATCCGAACATTTCAATTATAGGAGTATCAATTGACCTTGGAGCAGGGACTCCCGGTGTAAGCTTAGGACCCTCTGCAATAAGGTATGCGGGAGTTACGGAAAAACTTATGAAAATCGGCTATAATGTGCATGATGAAGGGGATATAATAGCCGACAGACCTATAAGCCCCTTGACTGACGGTGTTAAACTGAGATTTCTGGATGAAGTTACAAGAGTTAACACGGAATTGTGCAACAAGGTATCCAAAGTTATGGATGAAGGACGATTTCCCTTAGTTCTTGGCGGTGACCACAGCATAGCTATAGGGACAATTGCAGGAGTTGCCAAGCACAAGAAAAATCTTGGGGTAATATGGTTTGATGCACATGGTGATATAAATACGGAGGATACATCCCCATCGGGAAATATTCACGGAATGCCTGTTGCCGTAAGTTTAGGAATGGGCCATGAAAGGCTGACATCAATCGGAGGAGCATTTAAAAAGATTAAGGCTGACAATTTAGTTTATATCGGCTGCAGGGATTTGGATACAGGTGAGAGGAAGGTTCTTAAGGAGCTTGGAATTACTGTATTTACAATGCATGAAGTAGACAGATACGGAATGCCCTATATAATAGATCAGGCCATAAAGATTGCCGGCCAGGGAACTGATGGAATACATGTAAGCTTTGATCTGGACAGCTTGGATCCCTTAGAAGTTCAAGGAACTGGAACAAGGGTGCCGGGAGGACTTACATACAGGGAAGGGAATTTCGCTTTAGAAATGATTGCTTTATCTGACAAATTGGTAAGTGCTGAATTTGTTGAGGTAAATCCTATAATTGACAATAATAATAAAACAGCCGGGATTGCAGTTTCACTGATTGGATCTTTGCTTGGAGAATGGCTGATATAGGGTTTCAGGCAGCTGGAGAAATGTCCTCAAAATATAAAAACAGAAAAGAAGGAAGCTTTCTTTTCTGTTTTGCTGTCATCCCTTTTATTGCACTGCTTTGCCGTCGTCTAAAACAAAGAAATTGTTGAATATACCCAATACTCTGTAGTTTTCTACAGCTTCTGAAGTATATACACTGTAAACCTTGTAATCTTCTCTTACTATGGAAGCATCTGCGACCAGGCCTGATACCATGCCCACAATCGATTTTCCTAAATTCGTTGACGCCTCTACATCCTGAGCTGTTTTAGACTTGTACCAATCCTTGTAATCGTCATAGCCGGGATTTGTTGCAAAACCTATTAATCCCAAAACTAAAACTAAAACTATAACTATCATTATTGCCTTCATTATTACCTTTAATACCTCCTTTTAATGTACTTTTCATATTATCTGTAAAATTTCCTAATTTATACCAAAAAATTATAAAAAAAGATACTGTTCATGCCCAACGGATTATATCAATATAATAAATTCAAAAATCAATGACATTTATGGGGTTTGTGATATAATATATACAGGTAATTATCCGTTGTGGAAATATAAAAAAGGAGAATATTAACATGACTGATTCTAATGATGAAGCAATTCGAATGTTAGACGAGGAAATCAGATATTTAAGGCTTTTATCCAAGCAATACCCTACAATTGCTTCTGCATGTACAGAAATTATAAACTTACAGGCTATTTTAAATCTTCCCAAAGGCACGGAACATTTTCTTTCAGATATACACGGTGAGTATGAGTCCTTCAACCATGTGCTGAGAAACGGGTCAGGTAA
Source organism: uncultured Clostridia bacterium (assembly GCA_964489345.1). GTDB lineage: Bacteria > Bacillota > Clostridia > Tissierellales > Sedimentibacteraceae > Sedimentibacter. Next base: position 9,661 of record CAZAYQ010000016.1, read on the forward strand.
TATAAAACGTAAGATTAATGAAGTTTATGGGGATATTATGAGTGAAAAGGAAATCAAAAGCCTTGCCACTCTGATTTACTATCCTGAACGGAAACTTGAAATAATTCGTAAGGAAGAAGAAGACATAGAGGATTGGTACAGGATAACTATTTACAGGCTGGTTGTTATCTGCAGGAAGGCAGCTTTCAAATATACCCGCATGAAGGTAAGAAAGGCACTTCCAAAAGAATTTGCATACATAATCGAGGAGCTGATGCATAAAGGACCTGAAGAAGATAAGGAAGAATACTACAGCGAGATATTAAACACAATAATAAAAATAGGAAGAGCCGATGAATTCATAATTGCAATGGCAAAACTTATTCAGAGATTGGTTATAGACAGGCTTCATATAGTGGGCGATATATTCGACAGAGGCCCCGGTGCAGATAAGGTAATGGATACTATTATGAATTATCACACTGTTGATATACAGTGGGGTAATCATGATGTCTTGTGGATGGCAGCTGCTGCAGGAAGCGAGGCAAGCATAGCAACTGTATTAAGAATATGCGCCAGATATGCAAACTTAGATACAATAGAAGATGGATACGGCATAAATGTTCTCCCTTTAGCAACATTTGCATTAGAATGCTACAGTGATGATGAATGCCTTCAGTTCAAACCAAGGGTGGAAAGCGACATTGTTTATTCAGATAAGGATTTAAGGCTTATTGCCAAAATGCATAAAGCTATTGCTATAATTCAGTTTAAGCTGGAAGGTCAAATAATAAAAAGACGCCCGCATTTTGATATGGAGGACAGGCTGCTGCTGGATAAAATAAATCATGAAGATGGAACAATTGATCTGTACGGCAAAGTATATCCGTTAAATGATAGAAATTTCCCCACGGTAGACCCTAAAAACCCCTATGCACTCACACCGGAAGAGGAAGAATTGGTTGAAAGGCTTAAATCATCCTTCTTAAACAGCGAAAAACTTCAAAAGCATATAAGATTTATGCTGACAACCGGAAGCATGTACTTGAAATTTAATTCAAACCTCTTGTATCACGGTTGTATTCCGATCAACGAAGACGGTACTTTTAAGGAGGTAAAAATAGGCTCATCAGGCAATACATACAGCGGAAAGGCTTATTTTGACAGGCTTGAAATATTAGTCAGGGAAGGATATTTTAATAAATCCAATCCGGAAGCCAAACAATACGGGATGGACATCACCTGGTATTTGTGGACAGGGGCTGATTCCCCCTTGTTCGGCAAGGATAGAATGACTACATTTGAAAGATATTTCGTGGATGACAAGAAAACACATAAGGAAAGAAAAAGTCCTTATTTTAATTTAGAAGACAGTGAAGAAATGTGCATAAGGATTTTTAAGGAATTCGGCTTGAATCCCGAATGCTCCCATATTATAAACGGTCACGTGCCTGTTAAAAGTAAAAGCGGAGAAAGTCCTATAAAGGCAAACGGGAAACTGATAGTTATTGATGGAGGATTTTCAAGAGCATATCAGGGAACTACGGGAATAGCAGGCTACACCCTCATATACAATTCCTACGGCCTGCTTCTTGTATCTCATGACCCTTTTGAATCAACACAAAAAGCCATAGAAGAGGAAAAAGATATACATTCAACTACCATGGTTTTGGAAAAAGAGCTGGAAAGAAAAAGGGTTAAGGACACAGATGCCGGGGAAGTTATGAAAGGCCAGATAAAAGACTTAGAAATGCTTCTGGATGCATACAGGTTAGGTTTTGTAAAGGAACAGGAATAAATCCGGGGATATAATTTCCGGCAGCAATTATAAAGACAGAAAATATGCTTCATCCTTAGGTAATTGTAATACAATATTAATGTTTATTATGCCGGCTTTCATGTATAATGTAAAAAAAGAAAGAGGTGGATAATGAGAATAAAATATTTTAGATGGCCCATTTTTATTTCTTTGTTATTGATAATTACACTGGTACAGTATTCTGCACCGGATGCCTATGCAGAAGATGATTCCATAGGGATAGTAATTGACGGCAAAAGAATACAATCCGATGTAGAGCCTTATATAAGCAATGACAGAACTCTGGTACCCGTAAGGGTTATAGCCGAAGAGCTGGACTCTGTGGTTGATTGGGATAATGACAAGAGGGAGGTCCATATATCTAAAGGAGATATACATATACTTCTAAGAATTGACAGCTACCTGGTTGAATATACAAATGACAATGAAACCACCTGTGCGATTATAGATGTGGCTCCTGAAATAACCGGAGACCGGACATTTGTACCCATACGGTTAATAAGCAATGCCCTGGGAGCAGGGATAGAATGGGACAATGAGAAAAGAGCAGTGATCATAGATTCATCAGAAAGTTCAGAGTTTGAGAAGTTTTTTGATGTGGAAATTTCATCGGTAAATCCGGGACAAACTATCAGCGGAATAACTGACTTATACACTGAAACTTTAGGGGGACCGCCGAAAGGAGCAGAAGAGATTAGATATCTTCTTTTAGACAGAGATACTGCAAAGGGATTTGTAATTGCATCCGGAGATACAGGAAAAACCCATAAGTGGATTCCTGCAATGGAAGACGAGGGGGAGAAAATCCTTGTGGCTGCATTTTATGATTCGAAGGGGAATTTTTTAGCCGGGGATTCAATACCGGTTACCGTAAAAATAGACCCCCGGATAGAGCTGAATGGCATAAGTGAAGGCCGGCTCATTACTGCCCATTCGGTACCCTTGAGCACAAGCTTGAATTTCTCTGCCGCATATGTAAAATATGAAATGATTAATCCTGATAACGGAGCATATTATATTTCTCCGGGTGTAGACCCCGAGCAATCTTTTACCATGATACCCGTTATAGAAGACAACGGCAACATGTCGGTCAGGGTTATTGCTTATGATACCAAAGGCAATGCATATTCAGGAGAGTATGTAAACATTGGAATTGATGTTAAGAGATATCTTAATTTAGGCGGAGTAAAACAGGGACAAACAATTGACGGCTCAGTGACCTTGCTGGCTCAGAGAAACTTCAATGTGACTGACACAGAATACTATGCAGTTGACAATGCAAGCGGTCAAGAAACCTTGTTGTTTAAAGCAGCCTACGGCTCCTATTCCTGGTTCCCGGGACCCGAAGATGCAGGCAGCAAAGACCTCTATGTAAAGGTAGTAGATACGGCAGGCAATAATCATGTAAGCGGCAGAGTAACAGTTAATGTAACCGGCAGTCCAAAGCTTCTTTTACAGGGTGTGGGGCCGGGACAAGTTTTGACAGAAGCTGCAGATCTGAATGTAAAAACCAATGTAGAGCTGGACAGCATTAAATATATTCTTACAAATACTGCAACAGGACAAGCCAAGGTAATTTCTGAAGAGAGAAAGCCGACCCTTACTCCTGCTGCCGGTGATTCAGGCTCATGGTCTTTAAGGGCTGAAGGAACTTACAACGGCAAGATAATTAAAAGCGAAGAGGTTAAATTTACTATTTATACAGGTCAGCTCTACCCGGCAAAACCTGTAATTGAAAAAGACCTGTATTTGGATCTGGTTTCTGACTTTGCTGTGAATACGAAAAAAACTACAGGCATGTCGGCAGCTTTGCAGACGGCACAGGCAATATTGGAAACCGGCTGGGGGCAAAAAGTACCTGTTGATAAATATAAGGGGACATTTTCCTACAATCTTTTTGGAATTAAAGGGGAAGGAAGCAAGGGCTCTGTAACCTCAAGCACCTGGGAGGAATACAACGGTGTTGCTTTTACAATTGATGCGGAGTTTAGAGCATACAACAATGAAAAAGAAAGCTGGCAGGACCATAAGGATCTATTGCTCCTAAGAGAGAGATACGCACCTTTCAGGGAAGTGATGTATGACAGCACTCAAGGTGCCTGGGAGCTGAAAAGATGCGGATATGCAACTGATTCACAATACGCAATCAAGCTGATAGATATTATTAACAGATACGGTTTAAAAGAACTGGATGAGGTAACGATATAAAAAAGCTCCGCAGGGAGCTTTTTTTATTGTTAAAACAATCCACTTAAGATATAATAAATTTAAGATTCAAAGACACACAAAAAAACTTTTGGAGAAGAAATAAGCGGAGAAATAGCAAATGAATAGACGAATAATTCTATCCACCGGAAATGTCCATAAGATTAATGAAATAAAAGCTATATTGAAGGGTATGCCCTTTGTCTTGATATCTAAAAATGATTTGGGATATGAAGACTTTGATGTGGTAGAAGACGGAGAAACATTAGAGGAAAATGCCCTTAAAAAGGCGGAAGAACTGCACAAGCTCACAGGGGGAATAGTTATTGCCGATGATACAGGTTTATATGTGGATGCTCTTAATGGAGAGCCTGGGGTTTACTCTGCAAGATATGCCGGTCAAGGTGCAGCCTATGCAGACAACAATAAACTTCTCTTAAGCAGGTTAAAGGACCTTCCTATAGAAAAAAGAACAGCTTATTTTAAAACTGTTATTGCTGTCATTTTAGAAGACGGAACTAAGCTTATGGCAGAAGGCATATGCAGAGGTTATATAGGGCTTGAAGAAAGAGGCAGGAGGGGTTTTGGATATGATCCTTTGTTTGTGCCGGAAGGAAAAGATAAAACCTTTTCGGAAATGTCAGAGGAAGAAAAGAACAAAATAAGTCACAGGTCAAATGCGTTGAAAAATTTAAAAGGCAAGCTGGAGGCAGTTATTGAAGATTCTGGTAATTAGTGATAGTCATAATGTAATTTTGAATTCACAAATAGAAGATATTAGAAGAGAAGGACCCTTCGACCTCTTAATTCATTGCGGCGATAAATACAATGATGCAGAAAAATTCGCCGAAAAATTAAATATCGGCAAAGTATTGAATGTTCCGGGCAACTGTGATTACAATTACAACATTATAGGTACTAAATCAAATGTATTACAAAAAATTGAAGAGAAGAATTTTTTAATTACCCACGGTCATACACATAATGTGAAAAAGGATTTAAACCGGCTAAAGGATTATGCCAAGAAAAATAATGCTGATATTGTCGTATACGGTCATACTCACAAGGCCCAAAATGAAATAATCGACAATATATTATATTTTAATCCGGGAAGTACAATCTTCCCCAAGGACGGACGTGCAAGCTTTGGGCTTATAGAAATTACAGGAGATACTTTCTACAGCAGGATAGTAGCCTTGGAAAATTAACTAAAAAACAAATGATTGGAATCCAAAGAACTATGCCATGGACGCCATGAATAAAACCATGACATAGTTTCGCAGGTTATTTTTGGGTATACAATCATATTTTTTCTGGCAGATTTTATTGACTTAACAGTACAAAAATTATATAATAAAAAAGCGAACATACGTTTAGAACAAAGGAGCGCCCCATGGGTGAATTTAAAATAAAATCTGAATATGTCCCAACCGGTGATCAGCCCGAGGCAATAGAGAAAATAGCCCGAGGGCTGAATAAAAATTTCAAATACCAGACACTTCTGGGAGTTACCGGCTCGGGAAAAACATTCACTATGGCAAATATAATTGAAAAGGTACAAAAACCAACCCTTGTTTTAGCTCACAATAAAACATTGGCAGCTCAGCTATGCTCTGAATTCAAGGAATTTTTTCCTGACAATGCAGTTGAATACTTTGTCAGCTACTATGATTATTATCAGCCGGAGGCCTATGTGCCAAGCAGTGATACCTTCATAGAAAAGGATGCATCCATAAATGATGAGATAGATAAATTGAGACACTCTGCTACTGCATCACTTTTTGAAAGAAAGGATGTTGTTATTGTTGCCAGCGTTTCTTGTATTTACGGACTGGGAAGTCCCGTAGATTATGAAAATCTTGTTATATCCTTAAGACCGGGAATGATTAAGGACAGGGATGAAATAATCAGGAAGCTTGTGGAAATTCAATATAAAAGAAATGATATAGCCTTTAGCAGAGGAACATTCAGGGTAAGAGGGGATACGGTGGAAATATTTCCTGCTTCATCTTCTGAAAATGCCATAAGAGTGGAATTTTTTGGAGATGAAGTTGACAGGATTACTGAAATTAACACTGTAACAGGGGAGATGCTGGGCAGGAGAAATCATATTTCAATATTTCCTGCTACCCACTATGCAACTACTGAAGAAAATGTGAACAGGGCGGTTGAAAGCATAAAGGCTGAACTCCGGGAAAGGTTGGAAAAACTTGAAAGCGAGAATAAGCTGCTTGAAATGCAGCGGCTGGAGCAAAGAACCAACTATGATATTGAAATGCTTGAGGAGATGGGCTACTGCAACGGAATTGAAAATTATTCAAGACATATAAATAATTTGCAGCCGGGGGTAAGACCCTATACCTTGCTGGATTATTTTCCAAAGGATTTTTTAATGATAATCGATGAGTCCCATATGTCAATTCCTCAGGTAAGAGGCATGTACAACGGGGACAGGTCAAGAAAAACAACCCTGGTGGAATACGGCTTCAGACTTCCTTCGGCCCTTGATAACAGGCCGCTGAAATTTGATGAATTTGAAAATATTATCAATCAGGCTGTGTTTTTAAGTGCCACTCCCGGTCCCTATGAAATAGAGCATTCTCAAAATGTTGTTGAGCAGATTATTCGTCCTACCGGACTTATTGACCCGCCCATATATGTGAGACCGGTGGAGAATCAAATAGACGACCTTATAAATGAAATAAGAAAGTCAACCGATAAGAATCAAAGAGTCCTGGTTACAACTCTTACCAAAAAGATGGCTGAAGATTTGACAGACTACTTTAAAAGCACCGGAATCAAGGTAAGGTATCTCCATTCCGATGTAGAAACATTGGAGAGAATGGAAATAATAAGAGACCTTCGCATCGGAGAGTTTGATGTGCTTGTTGGAATAAATCTTTTGAGGGAAGGGCTGGATTTACCGGAGGTATCCCTGGTGGCAATACTTGATGCAGACAAGGAAGGATTTCTGCGGTCTGAAACATCACTTATTCAGACGGTGGGAAGGGCAGCACGAAATATTGACGGAAGGGTAATAATGTATGCAGATAAGATGACCGGATCCATGGAAAGGGCCATAAAGGAAACAGACAGGAGAAGAGAAATCCAAGATAAGTTCAATAAGGACCACAACATTACTCCTAAATCGGTAATCAAGGGAGTCCGGGATATTATCGAAGCTACAAAGGCAGCAGAGAAAGAAGGCAAATATAAAACAAAGGGCAAGGATATCAGTATATTTGATTATATTATAGAATTGGAAAAAGAAATGCTTAAGGCTGCAGAAAGCTTAGAATTTGAAAAGGCAGCCCATTATAGGGATGAAATAAAGAGGATAAATGATGGACAAAATTATAATTAAGGGAGCAAAGGAGAACAACCTGAAAAATATCAGCCTTGAACTTCCAAGAGATAAATTTATTGTATTTACGGGAGTAAGCGGTTCAGGAAAAACTTCCCTTGCTTTTGATACTATATATGCGGAGGGACAGAGACGTTATGTTGAAAGTTTGTCCTCCTATGCAAGAATGTTTTTGGGACAGATGGATAAGCCTGATGTGGAATCAATTGAAGGATTGTCCCCTGCTATTTCCATTGACCAAAAATCGACAAACAGGAACCCCCGTTCAACTGTTGGAACAATTACGGAGATTTATGATTACTACAGGCTTTTGTTTGCAAGAATAGGTCTGCCTCACTGTCCTGAATGCGGGAAACCCATTACAACACAGACTGTAGACCAGATAACGGACAAAGTATTGGAATATGAGGAAAGAACAAGAATTCAAATTTTAGCCCCAATGGCAAGGGGAGCTAAAGGAACCCACAAAAAATTACTTGATGACATAAAAAAAGAAGGCTTCGTAAGAGTGAGAGTGGACGGCGACCTCTTTGAATTAGAAGAGGATATAGCATTGGATAAAAACAAAAAACACACTATAGAAGTTGTTATAGACAGGCTTATTATCAAAGAGGGAATACAAAAAAGACTTGTGGATTCTGTGGAAACTGCCTTGTCATTATCCGGAGGGATGGTTCTTATTGACGTGATGGGTCAGGAAGAATTATTGATGAGTACAAAGTTTGCATGTACAGACTGCGGTATAGGCTTTGGAGAAATTTCCCCCAGAATGTTTTCTTTCAATAATCCCATAGGAGCCTGTGAAACATGCAACGGCCTGGGAGTTAAAAGAGAAATAGATATTGATTTGGTTATTCCCGATTATACGAAGACAATAGGAGAAAGGGCAGTAGCACCTTTCGGAGCAGAGGAAGACGGCTACTATTATCAGGTGTTTGCAGGTTTGGCAAAACATCACAAGTTCGATATATCCAAACCCCTTTCTCAAGCTCCCCAAAAGTTTATTGATGAACTTTTGTACGGAACAAATGGCAGAGAGGTAAAAGTAAATTTTGTAAGCAAATTTCAGGGACCAAGGGAATATGTAAGGGAATTTGAAGGTGTTGTAAACAATCTTCAAAGAAGATACACCGAAACCAGGTCGCCTGAAATGAGACAATGGATAGAGGAATATATGTTTGTAAGCCCTTGTCCTGCATGTAAGGGTGCCAGACTGAATCCTGTAAGTCTTGCAGTAAAAATAGATAATAAAAATATATATGAAGTGACCCAGCTGTCAGTTGTAAAAAGCCTTAAATTTTTTGATGACCTGAACTTGAGCCCTATGAATAAAATTATCGGGTCACAGATAATCAAAGAAATCAAGGACAGACTGCAATTTTTAGCGGATGTGGGGCTTAATTATCTCACCTTGGCACGAAATGCATCCACCTTGTCCGGAGGCGAATCTCAGCGTATAAGGCTGGCAACACAGATAGGTTCAAGCCTTGTGGGTGTTTTATATGTTTTGGATGAGCCAAGCATCGGCCTACATCAAAGGGACAATGCCATGCTTATTAAAACCCTCCGCTCCTTAACTGATTTAGGAAACACCCTTATTGTGGTTGAGCATGATGAAGAAACAATGCAAAGTGCAGATTACATTTTGGACATAGGTCCCGGAGCCGGAATTCATGGGGGAGAAGTGGTGGAATTCGGAACAATTGATGAAATCAAGAACAATCCAAATTCAATTACGGGACAATATTTAAGCAGGAAGAAGAAAATCGAGGTTCCTTCTGTAAGGAGAAAAGCAGACAAGTTTATTGAAATTAAGGGTGCCAGGGAAAATAATCTCAAAAATTTGGATGTAAAAATTCCCTTAGGGGTAATGTGCAGTGTAACGGGGGTTTCCGGTTCCGGCAAAAGTTCCTTGATAAATGAAATATTGTCAAAGGGTCTTCACCAGAAACTATTCAGAAATACAAATCGTCCCGGAAAGTTTGATGAAATGCTTGGAATAGAAAATGTAGACAAGATAATTACCATTGACCAGTCTCCCATTGGAAGGACTCCAAGGTCTAATCCTGCCACTTATACAGGGGTTTTTGACTATATCAGGGATGTTTATTCAATGACTCTTGAAGCTAAGGAAAGAGGCTATAAAAAGGGAAGATTCAGTTTCAATATAAAAGGAGGCAGATGTGAAGCATGCCGGGGTGACGGGATTTTAAAAATTGAAATGCACTTTCTTTCTGATGTGTATGTGCCCTGCGATGTTTGCAAGGGCAAAAGGTACAACAGAGAAACATTGGAAGTTAAATACAAGGGCAAAAACATATCAGATGTTTTAGATATGACTATAGATGAAGCCTTGGACTTTTTTGAAAATATTCCTAAAATTCACAATAAAATAAAAACATTGCAGGATGTGGGGCTGGGATATGTTAAATTAGGCCAGCCTTCCCCCGAATTATCCGGAGGGGAGGCACAGCGTGTGAAGCTGGCATATGAACTGAGCAAAAGGGGAACAGGTAAAACAGTCTATGTTTTGGATGAACCTACAACCGGACTTCACACGGCGGATATTCACATGCTTACAGATGTTTTAAACAGACTTGTGGAAGCAGGCAATTCAGTCATTGTAATTGAACATAATCTGGATGTTATTAAAACTGCAGATTACATTATAGATTTAGGTCCTGAAGGGGGGGACGGCGGAGGCTCAATTGTAGCCCAAGGCACCCCTGAGGAAGTAGCCGGGGTAAAAGACTCCTTTACAGGGCAGTACTTGAAAAAGGTGCTCTAGGAAAAAGGCTGGGGGTCATGCGTGACACCCAGCCATAATTATGCGGGAAATCATGGCTGCGTCCCTCCTAACTTATGTACAGTCCCGTTACTTTTTCAAGACATTCATTTACACCGTCAAAGTCCATGCAGTTGGCGTAAAATATTTCTAACAGGTCATGCAATTTTTTTGTATCAGAAAGTTTGTCCAATGCGTTTTTTATTAATAAATCATATAAATGAAGATTTTTTTCAATTTCAGAAACCTGTGTTTTTATGCTGTCAGAATCCATTATGCTGTAAATATCAAAAACCTCATCATATTTTTCGCTCATATGGCTTTCTGCAGTTACAATTATAAGGTTTTTTTCAGGCAGATATATATGCTGAAGCTTTTTCGGGCTTAAAGGCCTGTAATAGCATTCCGCTTCATAACCGTTTTTTATTGCTTCATTTAAAATTTTGTCAAGGAATAAAGAGGAATAGTTTGTATCATTGCCCGTAACCGCCCACACTTCATTGTCCTCAAAGAAGAGGTCTGTATGGCTTATATATCCGTTTGCCGTAAAAGATTCGGTAAACAGTTTTCTGACAGAACCCTTTCTTTTACCACATGTATGAGTAAAAAGTTTTCTTACTGCTTTTTCACACATTTCATCAAATTTAGCAGCATCCACATGCAAATCATAAATTGAGCTGATTTCATCATGAATAATGCCTGCAGCCTTTAAATATCTATAAGCACTTTTATATTTATTTATTTTAGCTTTATTTGTTTCAATTATGGCAGTCTTATACTTATTTAGTTTCTGAAGGTCCAAAAAGGCTCCCAGGTTAATAATTTCATCGACTGCTCCCGGAATGACAGGGTCTATGGTATGGGGCGCAGTGCCGTCAACAAAAAGAATTTTCAGCTCAGGAATCAAAATTCCATCAAGACTTACCTTGTCGCTTGAACAGTGTATGTATTCTACAGAATAACTTTTTTTCATCTTTTCTGCAAGTTTAGACATAAACCGGTTTTTTCCTACTCCCGGCCCTCCCTTAAGAATATAAATGTGTTCAGCTTCTTCAGGCCTTATAAGATTGTCAAAATAGCTGAAAAATCCTTCAGATGTATTGTTGCCTGCGAAAACATGTTTTTCTTTCATTTCATACCTCCTCGTATAATATGTTTAGAACTACTTTTTAAGTGTTCTAAACATTAATT
>CAZAYQ010000017.1:0-20752 GCA_964489345.1 uncultured Clostridia bacterium
ACCCCTTTGTTATATATTCATTATAATTTAAAATCCGTATAATTACAAGTGAAAATAGATTATCAATCTCTTAAGATACTTGTTATGAATAATTGTTAAAAACCTGCTGGATGCAATGCATCCAGCAGGTTTATATACAAAGCGCCCTGCAATAATTGCTTAATTAATAATGTTTGCCAGACAGTCGGACAGGATAGTGTAATAATTCTCTTCTTCCTGAAGCTTCTGCGAGTGACCGGAGATCTTATTAAAGACCTTTTGTGCTGTAGAGCCGGCTGCCTTGTTATCACGGCCAAAGTTCTTGCTCCCTCCGACCTTGAAAACATCCATAAAAGCATATTTTCCTTGGTGAGTAATGCGAATAAGAAACCGAAGATAATCGGCAGCATGGTCCGGATTATAGAGAATGAGGATGTCCTCAGTCTGCTTGCTGAACATACCTCCTGTTTTCAGTACATCGTTGCGAAACGCAACGGGAATACCATTGGAGTCAGCCTCCTCCTGAATTAAGTTTTGAAGTGCACTCAGGTTGACGTCTCCGCCGTCGGGGAACCGAACCCGGTTAATAAAACGATAATTATCATTCAAATCATTTGTAGTGTATGCCATAAATAATACCTCTCTTTCGTAAGTATGCAATTGATGCAAGGCGTATGTATCAATTATATGCTGTTTATTTAAGACCGCTCTTGCGGATTTCTTCACTGCTGTTCAAATAATTCCACGCCATTCCTGATTTGAAATGGGTGGCATAAAACGCTGCACCAATACCTATTGCAAGCACAATGCCTATACCTTTAAGAATTAAGATGGATAGTATCATTCCTGAAATCCACCAGATTGCAGACCCGTAATGGTCGTCATACTTTCTTTCTTCTGCTGCTATAACAGTTTGACGAAGCTCGCTTTCGACTCTTGCTTGGTCCTCATTACCCTTTGAAACAAGATTAGCCAGTTTAGGCAAATATTGCTTAACGAAGTCGAGCTGCCGCTTGTTGGTGATTATGTGCCTGCCGGAAGATCGGTTGTAAGATACTGCGCTATATATTCTGTCCCGCAGACAAGAGAAGTAGACAGATTGAGCCGAACCGGCATCGGGATTTTGCTTGTATGCTTTTTGGGCTAAGTCAAGTGCTTCTTCGTGGCGATTAAGAAGCCGCAATGTTTCTGCACACTCTAATTTGTAGATAGCTGTTTCAGGGTCAAGCTCTGCTGCCTTTGCAAAATGCTGGTATGCATCATTGAGCTGGTCATTATCCAAATAAATAAAGCCTAATATTTCATAAGCCATATCAGTCGGTGAAATGCGTATTGACTGCCATAAACATTTTTCGGCTTCGGATATATTTCCTTGATGATAATGAGCATCACCCAGAACATACCAGGCAAAATGGTCCTGGGGCCGGGAACTTACTACACCTTGTGCCAAAGTAATCAGACTGTAATAATCACCTCTTTTTCGGTAATAATCAGCCTTGTCAATCCATGTGCCGTCTTTATAATCCTCTTGATTGGTAATAGCCGGGGTTTCATTTGCTTTCTGTGATAGTTCAATATCATATTTGTCTCTTTCAGAAGAATCCAAAAGAATTTTTTCCGCCTGAGCAATGTCCCGAATACACTGTTCGGCTTCTGCACGAATATCGGCGTTAGGATTTGTAGACCGGGTATTCCAAAGTCTACGCACTTTCTTGATTGCTGTCTGGATTTCCTCTGTTGAAGCAGTAGGTTCAATATTCAACAACCTGTAATAATCGGTCATAATGCTGTACTCCTTTAGTTTATTTTTTATTTTTACATAAATGAACCCGTCTCAATCAATAGGGGTACGAATACCTTGCTTATATGCTTCTAAATGCCGCTTATAGCCAATAGAAGAATCAGCATACAAAACACTGCCGTCATCTCCGATTATCAGGGAGCCTCCTCCCTTTTCAGGAATACTGAAATATAAGGCAGATACTTCTTCTATTTCTCCATAGCAATTCTTCAAACTATCAACAGGGACTTTAAGCAGTTTTGCGGCTAATTCAATTTTTTCATCTTTTAACATAAGCTCCTCCTATATCAACGCACACCATTCAGTAATATCTCCATAATCGTATGGCCAATCTAATATTTCACCGCTTTGCCCATCGATGGTATGGAATTTGCTGCCGTCGTAGAAAGCGTTGAACCAGTGACCGGATTGCGGACAGCCGTTAGGTGCCGGACCGCGGTTAATGCCAACGATCAGATGCGAACCTGCGCCCTGATTTTGAAGATAGGATTCTATATCTTCCATTGGCATATAGACACATTTTTTTCCTGTAGCAAGCTCCATGGCGTAATCGCTTGCAATATTATTCTCGGATGCAACCAAATCATCGCCTCCCGAAAGGCGGGTATCTACGGCAAAAGCACAAGAACCGCAATTAATATGATAGGGGTTTTTGTCCGGAAGTATATGGGGGTTATAGAAATTCGGATTGATATTATTAATCCATCCTGAAGTATCCTGCAAGCAGAAGCTTCCGTATTCGTTTGCCAGACTATCATAGCCATATTCTCCTTCTGCCCCGGCAATAGGATATATATAATTATCTGCTTCACTCATCTCACCATGACCACTTGCATGGTTTAGCACCCCTGCTTCATATTCCAACATTTTATTTTTTTGAACTTGCAAGAATTTGTCCAGGAGCTTGTTGTCCGGTATCCCTCTCAATACAAGGGCATCCCGATAATTATCAATTATATCATCAGACGTTTCTACAAGAGTTTTCCATCTTTCATTCACCTCATCTGCCGTAAGGACTCTTGGTGCCGCAGTTTCGTATGTTTCATCATCTGCTTCATAAGGAGTTGGATTTACCACATAATTAGATACCGGCGTGGAATAAATCGAACCCGAATACTTTTCTATCCAAGAGTTAGCAATAGTAATTGAGTGTGTTAATGCTTCCTGCATTTTTTGTAAAGAGTTAATTGCATTCCTCAAAGCCGCTAAGCAATCTTTTATGTCAGTTTGATTTGTGCTGCCAACCTGATCAATTATGTATGAAATATCTTGTGCAAGGTGTTTTTGCCACACCAAAGCGGCCTGTCTTGTTTGGCTAAGATTGGCATTTACTGCTTGCACATTCCCAACAATGTTAGCTAACTCACTCATGCTTCTTTACGCCTTGCCGGCCCATGCCTTGGCCTTATTAGATGCTGTTTGCAGCTGAATAGCAGCATCCTTGACAGACTTTTGGGCAAGCAGAAGGGCTTCAACCATTTGCTGATCCTCATTTGAAGATGCTCCGCCGATTGCATTGTTTACAGCGGCAATTTGATTTTGTAAATTCTGCGAAAGCGAATTCATTGATGTTGCTGCCTGTCCGATATTATTAGCGATTTGATTGATTTGTGACTTTAACTCACTAAGCTTTGACATAAGTAATCCTCCTATACATTTATTATTCTGTTAAGAAATCAATGAGTTTCTTAAACAAACTTCTATTTGATTTTTCAAGTTCTTTTCTGTATGCCTCTTCCCTTTGCTCTTGTTCGTCTTCCTCTTGTTTGCGCCGGTTTTCGTCCTCTTTTGCCTTTAATGCCGCCAGTCGTTTTTGCTCCGCTTTCACAGCTTCCATTTGTGTTTTTTTCTTTTCTACCGCCGACTCTTTAGTAGAATTAAAAGTGCCTTTTAGCTGGAAAGCAAGAAAGTTTTGTGCTGCCATAGCATCCTTTATCGATAAAGGAGAAGGAACTAAAGCAGGACGGGATGCCGGAATAGAAAAAAGAAGTTTAAACTGGCAGGCAACTTCATCAAATTGCTGGTATGCAATGCTCTCTGTTTTCTCTAAGTCATCCAATTGCAGCTTTATTGCAGACTCGACCTGTTTCTTTTTTGCGAGCAAATCATTTTGGTGTTTTTCTTGCCTCAGATGCATTTCATCTGGTAATTCTGCTAATCCTTTAATTGCTTTTGCATATTCATCGTAATTAAAATTACTCAATCCCAAACCACCGCCTCCAGCTTGCCTGCATCCCGTATAGAAAACGGTGACATAGGAATTAAAGTGAGATCTGATTGAAGATCTGTTGCATCATGCAGCAAAACACGATGGCTTGGTCCGTTCCATTGAACAAATGGACCTAAAACGCTTTTTGTGGTTGCATCGTCAAGTCTCATAAGTATTTTTGTATCAATATAGCCATCACCATTGAAGCCGATATGATCTCTATACATAGCCACATTAGACCAGCAGGCGATAGTGTGTACACCTTTAGACGGACCGGTTTTCAGTACGTCTTGAAAGGCGCTTGAACCGCTGACAGGGTTAAAAATATCAGGACCTATGGATTCATTCATATTGGAGCATCTATCCATGGCAAGGGCTAAAACATAATAGTTTTCATCGAAATCAAGTGTCTTCTTAATCTTATCAGACAAATTCACAAAAAATGTTGGAGCATCTTTAGTGTCTATAATTTCCACCGGAAAACCAAAACGTTCCATTAGTCTTGTCCAGTAATTTATCCCGTTGTGATTGGCCACACTTGTTTCGAGGCCGTTGATAAGGAAAAACCGCGCATTTCCTGCCGGATGCTGAAGTGCTAACGCCAGGGCCATGTTTTCAACCAAACCAACAGCATAATTCAAAGGTAATGCATCTGTTGATACTCTTTCCCCATCTCCTGAGCCGAGTATTGCCACATTACGTCCTGCATCATTGGACATCCTGACAGCAATAGCTTTTCTGCTTACAGAAATGAGCTGGCCGCAAGGAAGCATAGGAGAAGCATTAGATATAACAACATTTCTTCTCCATTTTTTGACGTCAGCAACGGAATCAATCAGATGGTAGTCATCGTTTTTACTGAATACCATGGGTATCTTTTTGCTTGCAATATCTCTTTTGCACCAACTTTTGCGAAGCTCAATCATTGCATTTGGTTTGGCATATGCAACCGAAAACTTTTGGTTAGAGTCAATGGCACCATAATTTACATTCATTACAGCTTCGCCCCTAACTCTAAGTTTTGCGGCAGCATCATTTCCTTGTGCAAATGTGGCATAAGATTCCTGTAAGGTGTTTTGCAAACCTATCCTTACAGGAAATGCAGGATATATCTGATCTTCCCGTCCCATCATTGCAGCCCCATAGGCGACTGTTTGAGAAGCAAGGATCATGTGAATTCCGCAAGCTCGACCTTGACGTACTATATTCTCAATAAGTTCGGAAGCCCTTCTTCCAAGATCATCTGCAACTTCAACTATTTTTTGATATTCATCTATCAGAAGGATAATCCTTGGCATTGGTAAGTCAGGTCTCTTCTCCCGATAGGCAGCAACAGATGCTGCTTCAACTTCATTCATGCGTATTGCCCTGTTCTGCCGTTCAGCTTCAATATGCTCAAGAACTGCTGCTCCAAAATCTCTCGCACTTTCAAGCCCTAAAACTTTTGCGTGGGGCAGCCAGGAAAGCTGCGGAGAATAAGAATAGGGCTTAAATGTAAGACCATCTTTAAAATCAAGCAAATATAATTCCAGCTCATCGGGACTGTAGCGGCAGCACATACTGTGAATCATTACTTCAAGCAGGTTTGATTTGCCTTTTCCCGGAGCACCTGTTACCAGAACATTGTGCAATTGGGTTGCAGCATCTCCTAATTTAAGTGAAACTGTTTCCAAGCCAACCTTCCCCAGACTAAAAATGACGCCATCTGCTGAAGACTCTGTCCAGAAATTCCGTGTGTCTTCTATACTATCAAAGGGGATAGTCACAGCAGTAGATTTTTCAGACTGTTCAATATATATACTGAGAAATTCATCAGCTTCTTCGTTTGATAAATTCGTAAAACAAAGCTCAAGCTGAGGGGTCTCCCCCGGAATCCACTTGGAAGAATCAGGGTCATTGTGCAAGTGCTTCGATTTATCCAGTAAGGTCAATGCAGCAGGCAGTTGTTTTTCTTCTAAAACAAAAACAAAAGCGCATCCTGCTCGTATGGCACTTTCAGAAACACGCAAAAGCTGCTTCTTCAAATTCTCATTCTTTATCCAGTCCTGGCAGGCAACAACGTATAAATGAAGTTGTCCAACTGCTTGCTGAGATTCATTGCGCAGTTCAATCAATGAGGTGTATTTACCCTTAAGCAGGCTGTCAGTGTATACAATTTTATTGGACAGCTCTTCAAGTTCCTTTGTAAAAGTCTCCGGATTAGAAATCATTGTGTATTGGTCCAGTTCAGAAAAACACGAAAAAGTATCCTTCAAATCCGGATTATATACCGATACCTTAATCTGGCCCGGAGCGGTCTGTTGAAGCACACTAAAGACAATACCCCTTGCAGCGGTATATAATTCCTCTCCCTGTCCTGTTAACAGGAGGTTGTTATGGCCCAAAAATGGGATTATATATGGAACATTAGCTTCCCGGCTGATTTGCCGGAACCCAACGCTGCCTATATGTAAATATTCCGCTGCTTTCAGAATTTCATGCTGAGGCGAAGATTCTGCGGAAAGTTGTTTTTTTAAGTCCTTCACAAGGCTTATATACCGGTTTCTATAACCTTTATTAACAGAAGAAAACTCGGTTGTAGCTGCTTGTTCAATACTTGCCAGTATATCTTTTTTCTTTTTCAAAAGCAGTTTTTTTTCACGGTCGATAGCAAACAAAGTACGACCGTATGCTTGTTGGAAATCTGAAAACTGTTTTTCAACTTCTTGATGAGCCACTTCCTTTACCTTCCTTAATAATCTGCTTGCTTTTCGATTGCTACAACCACATCCGCAGGACGAATTACCCTACCGTCCCGGATATAACCCTGCCTGACTACAGATGCTATTGAGTTTGCAGGATTTTTGTCATTTGATTCAGTAACAGACACAGAATTATGAATTTTGGGGTCAAAGTTATCAAGCTGTTGAATCTGTTCAATTCCGCGTCGGGCAAGCACTTCCAATATTTCTTCTAAAATTGAATATGAAAAGGCATCGCCCGTTGCTTGATTATAGATCCTGTCACAAATCAAAATAAGCTCTTTTACAAAAGCCAGTATTTGATTTTCTTCTGCGGCTTTAATAAGTGAGCTATTTGATTGAGATAGTTTCTCGATAGCTGCATTCTTGACTTTGTCATCCAATAATCTTCTTGCAAACAAATCACGCAGCAATTCTAACTCGGCAAAAACTTCATCAATTGTATGCATGCTTTCATTAATTGATATATTATCTGTCATTCCTGGTTTACTCCTTATCAGTTACTATTAACCTATCGGCATATTGTTCATTCGCTTAATTGCATTTTCAACTGTTTCTTCACTTAAATTCATATCTCGATCAATTTCAAAAGTTCCGACCGTTTTGTCAGCTGTATTGTCATACAGTTCCACATATACAGTCTGATCAATGTCGTAAGCATAGGAAACCGTAAAAGGTGAGTCTTTTTTATACTGCGGAATGGGAATTTGTTTGCCTCCAATAACAACGGCATATCGTACATCACTATCATCGCCTTGTGTCACCTGAACATAAATACTGCTTTGATTATCTGCTACTGTGAATGCGCTGCGTTGACCCTTTGTTGGAATCTTTGAGTTCTTTGGGATCACAACGTAGTTTTCTTCTTGATCAAGGTCATTTAACAGGATAACGCCAAGTGCATGTGATGTAACATCAGAGATAGTTAGTACCATATCATTAACAAGGGTAGGCACAAGCGGTGTTTCAGCATCCTTAGAACTATCTTGTTCACAAACATAAGCTTGAATTGCTGCTCCAAGAGCGACAGCTTCATCAGGATTAACATTAAGCACAGCTTGCTTTTTGGAAATATCCTTAACCATATTCTTAACCATAGGCATCCTCGTAGACCCGCCAATCAGCAATAGGTGGTCAATTTCCGCCCAATTTTTACCTGCAGCATCCAATACATCTTCTACTAACTCCTCTGTGGTCCGCAGAAGATCTTTTGTGATTTCTTCGAAATAATCCCTGGTTATTTTAATTCTATACTGCTTTCCTTGAACCGTAAGGATGATATTTGCCTGAGAAACCGTACTGAGGCTCTTTTTTGCAAGCTCGGATTTTTCCCGAATCTCTGCAACAAGCGAATCGTTAAGAGACAGGTTGCTGCCGGCACCATCACTCTCTAATTGCTCCATAACATAGTTTGCAATTCTATTATCAAAATCAAAACCGCCAAGGTTCCGATTGCCATCTGTGGCGAGGACATCAAAGTTGCCATCATTGATTTCCATTATGGTCACATCAAAAGTACCTCCGCCCAAATCATAGACTAATACAGTCCCATTGCTTTCATAATTAAGGCCATAGGAAATTGCAGCAGCAGTCGGCTCGTTTAAAACTCTCAGAACATTTAAACCGGCAATACGGCCGGCTTGTTTTGTTGCCACCCGCCGTGTATCATCAAAATATGCGGGAACTGTAATAACAGCGTCTGTAACCGGTTCACCAAGAGCCAGCTCTGCATCATTTTTCAGCTTTTTTATAATCATTGCAGATACTTCTTCTGCCGTGTAAGTATTTCCGCTTGTCGACTCAAACCTCCAGTTAGGATCTCCAATTTGTCTTTTCAAAAACTGAACAACATCAAGGGGGGAAGTTGCTGCCGAATGCTTTGCCATATCTCCTACAAGCGGTTCATCACACCCGTTTGCAACATCAGGAAACAGCACAACAGAAGGGGTGATGTTTTGTCCCTCGCTATTTGGCAGGATTGCCGGCTTCCCGTCTGCTTGCAGAATTGCTGCAGCTGAATAAGTAGTTCCTAAATCAATACCGATTGCACGGCCCATATTTGAGTCCTCCTATAATATATAAAATAATATTAACCATAAAATTTAATAAATAAATCTGACGTGAATGCATTAAGTCTATTTATAATATGTCTTGTCGATTTATTTACCTAAAGTTCCTCCTTGATGGCGGAGAATATATCCAATTTAGTCATAATTATACTTACCGTTGCCGGATTTGTCAAGATTGCAAAATAACAAAAGAGCAAAATAACAAAAGAAAAAAATCTCTTTACATAATTTGTCCAATCAATTATAATATACAGGTAATGCGGTTGTGGCGGAACGGCAGACGCACTAGCTTGAGGGGCTAGCGAATGAATATTCGTAGGGGTTCAAATCCCCTCAACCGCACCATAATAGTTTCGGCTAATGCCAGGGACTATTTTTTTTATAGCCCTATTATCTGTTTTGTGTATTCTATTGATTAGTTTTAACATATAATATACAGGGGGCCTATATGTTTTTAAGGATATGGTTGTTTTTAAAGGAAAACATATTTGTTATTATTTTTATATTTTGTATGTTGATTATTTTATTTTCTCTTTTACATACATGATGAGTGAAAGCAGGGGGAGCGTAGGGGAATCATATGGGGTTAGGTCATATATAGGGCAAGCCGTGAATTTCTTCACGGCTTGAGGCAAAAAATTTAAGAGGCATTTATAAATTTTCATTTACAAATGTATTTCTATTATACTACTTTTTTAATAAAATTCAAATAGTTTTTTTATATTCTTCTCTTAACATTGACATCAGGTGCAAATCAAAGTATTTATTATCCTTTTTTGCTGCATTTCTCATTATTCCCTCATATTTAAATCCTAATTTTAAATATAGGTCTCCTGCCTTATTGTTTGTATAATGGTCTAATGACACTCTTTCCATTTTCAGCTCATTGAAACAATAGTCAAGTAAAAGCTCCATGCATTCCCTTCCGTAACCCTTCCCCATATACTCCTTTTCACCTATATATATCCTGGTAATATCCATGGAATCAAATTCTTTTGATATTTTAGACAGATAAATCCTTCCAATAGCTTTATTTTTATCCATGATTGTATATTGCTCATCTGCAGGGTCCTGTTCTCTTAAAATAAATTCTCTTACAACTTCCTCATATGTACGATCTTTGTTTATTGTCAAAAATTCCTTTATATAATCTTGCTGCTCCCATTTCGTAAATAATTCACAATCATCAAAAATACTCTTTCTGATTATAATATTTTCAGATTCCATCTTGTCCTCCGTACGTTTGTTCGTATCTCTTTATTTCATTTTGTATTTATTATACGCCTTTATAACTGCTTTTTCAAGCAAGTAAGAGTTTTCTTCCACTATTCCTTTAAGTCCCATAATAACAAGCAAAAAATATAAATAGTTCTTGTATGCATAAATAATAATTATAAAGAAAGTTATAAAAAAAGAATTGGTCATGCTAATGTATCTTGAAACTGCTTTTGCATCCAAAAATAATTCCAAAAGAGTTTTGCAAATATTTCCTCCGTCCAAAGGCACAATGGGAACTAAATTCATGTATGCCAGCAACAAATTCATATTTGCAAAACTTAAATATTCTGTATTTCTGAATCCAAAATACAGAAGAAAATTGCATGCGGGACCTGCAAAAAACAAAATAATTTTTTTAGCTTGTGAGACTGTTTCCAAATGTGCATTTAAATTTAATCCAAACAAGGTGATTCTAACTTTTGTAAACCTTATATTCAGTAAAATTGCCGTAAACAAGTGGGAAATTTCATGGGCTGACAGCGCAATGATTAAATTCATTTCCCAAAAGGGTTTAATCTGTCAAGTCAAACAATGATGAAGGATTTATAGAAGCGCCATCCTCCCAAACTTCTATGTGAAGAATCATATTTTCTTCGTTAAGAGCCCCTATTACATCTCCCTTAGCTATATCGTCCCCCTCTTTAACAAAGGTTTCATTTATTTTTCCGTATATAAAGGTTTTGTCATCATTTTGAATAATTATATAGCCTGATAGCTTTTCGTTATTTCCCAAAGATATTACTCTTCCTTTTGTTAGTGCCTTAACAGACTGGCTGTCAGCTTTAATGTCCACCCCATGATTGTAATAGGATGCATCCTCATCCTTATTAAGCCCGTATTTCCTGTAAAGAGTTCCCATGACAGGTTTTGCATCCTCTTTGCCCACAAGCGGCAATTTATTTATTGCAGCCGAAAAACCGTCTTTAATAGTATCTCTTACCTTCAGCAATTCAATGCTTGCACTCATTTTCTCATCTGCTGCTTCTATGAACTTTTCAGATAGGTCCGAGTTTATATTTTTTGTTACTATAACGGCTGCCACCAGGACTATGCTGAAAATAATCTGTAAAGCTAATTTTTTGTTAACTTGTTCCTTTCTTTTGATATTGAGCCTTTTTTTTGTTATTTTATTCATTTCACCACCCCTTCCAATACCATTTTATTAATGTGTTACAAGCTTTATTACAAAATTAAAAAAAAGAAGCCCTAACCCCATTTCTCAGAGTCTTTTTTCTGAGAAATGGTAGGTAGGTCTTTCGCAACGAATTCCCAATTTATGCGACGTAAGGAGCAAATAAATTGGTGAATGAGACTGCGCGAAGCCCTTGATGACCTAACCCAACTTCTTCGACCGATAGGGAGAAAGAAATTGATGGTAGGTCAAACGCATAAAATTCCTGATTTATGTGACGAAAGGAGCAGATAAATTAGATAATTTACCTGCGAACCCCATTATGGGCAGGGGGGCATTTATTAAAGGTATGGGTAAAAAAAGTGGGAACCATGCCCCACTGTTATTTTAAACTATTAATTATACTGCTGATTTCTGTTTTTAGAAAATTGTCATAAAGAAGCATTTCAAACTTTAAATCTAAATACTTTGCATTTTCTTCAATTATTGATGAAACCGGTGTTTCTGTCAATCTTTCAATATCCTTGACCTTCATCATAAGTCCTTTTTTTTCGCTTTTTTTGTTATATTTATTAATTACTAAAATAAAATTTGCAGCCTTTGATGAAATGGTTTTATCTGAGTTTATATCCTTTATAGAAGAAAAATCATTATTGTTTATTGTTATGGCATTATGAATTTTTGAAAACTTAATATAAAACGATGAGAATTTATCTCCGTCGATTACTACATAATCATAGCCTTCAATGCCGTTAATCAGGTTTATGAACAATTCTCCGGTAATTTCATTAATTTTGTCGCCTATCCTGGGGCTTGGCAAAAGTGATAAATTTTCATTAATTTCAATAATGCCCTGGTCCGGTGTGCATATTTTTTTCATTACATCAACTGCATCATAAATAATATCTTCGTTCACATTCAAATATTCAGATATTTTGCGCCTTCCGGAGGATAAATCGGCCATGAGAACCTTTTTTCCTGACCTTGCAAGTTCAAGGGCCAGTTTTATGCTTATAATAGTTTTACCTATACTGTTTTTTTGTGAACCTATTAATATAACATTCATCTTTACTCCCCCTTTATTTTCAGATATTCGCCTATAACCTCTCTTACTATGGGAATGGGGTAACGCCCCGACCCTCCTTCAAAAAGTACACATGCCACTGCTATTTGAGGATCATCATAGGGTGCAAATGCAACATACCAGGCAAAATCATCATAGCCCTTTCCTGTTTCAGGATTAATTCCCTGGTTTTCTGCTGTACCTGTCTTGCTGCCTACTTCCACAGGAAAGGCAGCATATGGTTTAGCATTGTCGTCATAAGAAACAAGTTTCATACCTTGTCTTACAACATCTAAATAGCTGTCATCGGATAAGGGGATTTTTTCCTCTTCTCTCAATGGAAGATAGTCTGTACTTTTGCCGTCATAGGTTTTTACTTCCTTAATCACGCTTACATTTCTTCTGAACCCGCTTGCTATGGAAGATACGTAATTAGCCATCTGCAATGTAGTATAGGCATTATTTCCCTGACCTATGCTTATGTTTAAATTATCTCCCACTGTCCAGGTTGCCTGGTTTAAATATGAATATTTAATTATATCCACTAAGGGTATATTATTGTCATTTGTTTTTTCGGGGTTTAAGCTTAAGGTTAAAAGGCCTTCATAAACTTCACCCCTTGTCATGGGCTCTTCTCTGTCTACCCAGCTGACAATTTCTTCAACAATTTCGTTTTTCATTGACGAGTCAATAAAAACCCCTTCATTAAGGTATCTTTCCACATTTGCCTCAAGAAATAATCGCAAATAAACCCTCATTCCGGATTTTTTCCCTTCAATGCTTGGAACTCCTCCCGAAGCTTCCTGGGGTATGTCAATTTCAATTCCTGTTTTGGAATCCAGTCCAAACTTTCTTGCCATATCTATTATATCCTCGGCTTCTACCTTCACTGTATGCTTTTGGTGAGTTGCTAAATTTTCACCAAGCACAGTTGTATAAAAGTAAAAGTTACAGGAATTCATTATTGCCTGATACAAGTTTTGTGAGCCGTGCCTTCCCCCAAACATATTATGAATCCAGCAGCTGACATTTCTGTCACCTACCTTCATGGTACCTGCACAATAGACTGTAGTGTTTGGATTCACCCCTTTTTCCAAGGCAGACAATGCAGTAATCATTTTAAAGGTAGAGCCGGGCTGTATGGCAGTAAGCATTGCTATATTGTAAAGAGGTCTTGGAGCTAAAGGGTTTTTTGAATCATTTAAAAGACTGTTCCAGTTCTCTGTTGTAATTCCTGTTGCAAACAAATTCAAGTCATATGCCGGATAATTTGCCAGTGCCAAAACTTCATTTGTTTTTACATCAAGTGCGACCAGTGCCCCTGAAAAGGCATTTTCATATTTATCCACATATTTAAAATCTCCCCACTCACTTTCAAAAACACCGCCTTGACGAATTTTTTCAAGACCTTTTTCTAAAGATTCTTCCGCTTTTTTCTGCAGCTTAAGGTCCATGGTTATATACACGTCATTCCCGGGAACAGGCTCTTCACTTGACACTGACCGAATAGTTCTTCCTACATTGTTTACTTCAACTGTTTTCTTACCCTTGACTCCCCTTAAGTAATTTTCGAATTTTTCTTCAAGACCCGTTTTTCCTATTATATCATCAGTGGAGTAGCCCTTTTCAACAACATATTCCTGCAATTCATAATCCTGGGAAATTTTGCCCAGGTAGCCTATAATATGGGATGCGCTTTCATATTGGGGATAATACCTGAGCGGCTCAATTTCAATATTTATTCCGTTTAATTCATGAGACCTCTCGGAAATCATGGCAACTGTTTTTTCCGAAATGCTGTAGCAAATGTCAACCGGGTGGTATGAAAGGTAGCTTATACGATTATACCTCTCTCTTAATACCATCATGTTCCGCATTTCATAATCATTAATTTCTTCAGCTATATTCAAAGATTCCCTAAGCATTTTAAAAGTAGTTTTTGCAGAGTAATCATCAATTTCATCATCTGGGCTTAAATTGTTTATAATCCAGTTTTTCTTGTCCCGCAAGGGTGTATATTCCCATTCAGCTATTGAAATTGAAGGGTTTACATATTTTAACAATTCTATTTGGGAAAAATACTTTACATCATCATCTGTAACCAAATTATATAAAAGGTCATAATTTTTAAAAGCTAATTCTTTTACAAAATTATAGGGGGTCGTGCTGTAATCCATATGCTGCTGATTGAAATACTTATCTCTGATTTCTGTATCTGTGTATTCAAATACAGCTGTTTCGCCTTCTTCTATAAATTTAACCGGCAGGTCAGGATAAATTTCTTTCAGCCTGTCAATAAGAATTGCCCCCGGTTTTATCCTTTCAGCCCTGGAATATACTGTCTTAAGCAGGTTATCAATGGAGTTTTTCATGGTTAATATAACAAAATCATCTTTTGCAGATGTATTTATTGTTATTTCTTCATTTGAAGCATTCAGATTTCTTTTTATACTTTCATATTCTTCATCCTGTACAAAGGAAAATTCATTAAGCCTGATATTTTCTGACAATCCTTTTTGCTTTATAAATTCATAGGATAACTTCCTTATTTTTGAATTGGAAAACAGGGAGGATAAATATTTGTTGTTATTAATTAAAAGCTGGCTTACTGCCTCTTCTGCATTTAGATTTTCTCTTAAATTGTTTTCAGAAAGCCAGACTTGTATTGGAGTTTTTTGTTCAGGCTCTTCATTTTCTCCTGCTGTATCTTCTTCTGTAACAACAGGCACAAGCATTTCTTCATTATATTCAAAATTTTCACCATTTAATTTTATAGGTATCCGGTCCTTTAAAATTGCCGCCTCAACCCTTTGTTTAGGAGAAAAGTTTTCACCGTATACAAAAATACTATAATTCAGCCACTCATAAATGTTTTCTTTCACTCTTTCAATTACTTTTTCTTCAGCAGTCTGGAAGCCGGTTACTTCAATTCCTTCTGCCTGACTTGTATCGCTTTGGATTATTTCCATATTCTTATTAATATAATCAAATGTATAAAGTTCAATAGGAAAGTCATCTATTGGTCTTTCCATATTTTCATCAAATATTTTAGCCAATTTATAGGATAAATCAATAAAATCCTCAGCCTTTATTTCATCCGTGTACATCTGCACAGTAAAGCTTGACACATTATCGGCAAGGAGTATGCCGTTTCTGTCAAAAATTTTACCCCTTGGTGCTTTTACGGGAATGTCTTTTATTTTCTTTATATCAGCTATTTGCCTGTAGTCCTGCCCTTCCACAATGGTTAAAACAGCCATCCTGAAACCTAAGGTTACCAGCAGTGCTACAATTAGCAAGTATAAAATATTGAAACGATTTTTAAAAAATTTTATCATTTTATCATACCTTCACATTAAATCTATCAGATAAATATATAAAAAACCTTAGTACAAATACCACAAACACAGCATTTAAAGCTGTTTCAATCAGTATTAAGGGCAGTAAGCTTTGTACAAAATGAACCCTGAATCTTAAAAAGAATAAAATAAAATAGAGTAATAAATGCATCATTATGGTTGAAAGACCGGCTGCCAGACTGTAAACAAAATGATTCTCCCTCAGCATTTCATCACTGATGGCTCCTATTACCGCTCCTGTCAAAAAATAAATCAAAGTATATAAACCAAAAATATCATAAATCATTGCATCGTACAAAATCCCTGTCAAAAGTCCCAGGATTCCCCCTCTTATTCCATCAGTCAGCATTGCAAAAATCACCAGCAATATCAGGGAAATATTCGGAATAACATTGAAGAAATTGAAAAATCCCATTAATGATGTTTGCAGTACAAATCCTATAATTATCGAGGAAGACATAAGAATGAACTTTTTCATATATAAACCTTTAATTATTATTTCGTTAGAATATACACTCTGCTTATTTTTGTTAAATCAACAGCAGGTTCAACAATAATTCTTAAAGTGGAAGCATCTGTTGTTTTGACAACATCTTTTACATCACCTATATAAATATCCGGAATATAAACTTCACCTATTCCTGATGTTACAAGATTGTCCCCTGCTTTTGCACCGGCTTTGCTGTTGAAAAAATATCCGCTTATGGTGGAGTCAATACTTCCCTGGACAATTCCGCTTTCATCGTTTTCTATATTTTTAAAAGATACCTTGCAGCTTTCATCTATGAGGGTAATAACCTTGGACCAGTGAGAGGCAGTTTCGGTAACAAGGCCAAGAAGACCTATCTGAACTATGCCCTCATCTGTTTTCACGGCTTGTATAACTATGTCATTTTGCCTTATACCGTCATTTTCGCCCTTATCTATGGTAAATCTGCTGAACCAGTTGGAATCATCAACAGCAATTACTTGTCCAACAACATAGTCATAAGAAAGGCTCTTCCTCATTTCATATTCCGTTTCCAAAGCATTAGACTTATTGACGATATTTTCAAGTATTCTTACCCTGTTTCTGAGTGTATAAACATTTTCAGTAAGCATGATATTTTCTTCCCGCATTTTCACGATTTCCTGTACAGAATAGAATGAATTTGCAAGTGTATCCCCTGTCTTATATGTAAGCTTTTGCAAGCCTGCAATGAGGCTTCCAAAAAAGCCCAGGTCAGCCCCTTCCATTCGCCCGATTGATGATAATCCTATCATTATTATCAATATGAAAATTGTAAGAAAAAATAATATTTTCTTAAAATGCTCTTTCAAAAAATTCATTTATCCACCGCTATAAACTTTCACAAATTTTGCCCGCACCCATAGCAACGCTTTGCAAGGGATTATCGGCAATAAACACTTTTATTCCTGTTTCTTTTTCAATAAATATATCCAAACCTTTCAGCAAGGCTCCTCCTCCGCTAATGTAAATTCCGTTAGTATAAATATCTGATGATAGTTCAGGAGGTGTTCTTTCAAGAACCCTTTTTATGGCATTAACAATTGAATTTACTGTTTCGATAATTGCTTCTCTTATTTCATCGCTTGTAATGGTAATTTTCAAAGGAAGCCCCGATACAATATCCCTGCCCCTTATTTCCATCTTTTCAATGCCGGTGATTTTTTCGCTGTTTTCCTTGCTTGCATTTATGTCTGCTTCTATTTTTTTATAATAGTCCTTGCTGGCATTTCCCAGAACCTTCTTAATACTCTCGGCAGTAACAAGGCCTATATCCATTTTATATTTATTTTTAACATAGTCTTTTATATTTATATCAATATCATCTCCTGCAATCCTTAATGAATCACTTTCGACAATTCCTCCCAATGATATCACTGCAATTTCTGTAGTCCCTCCTCCTATATCAACGACCATGTTCCCTAAAGGCTGGTCTACCTTAAGCCCTGCCCCTATTGCAGCTGCCATAGGCTCTTCCACAAGTTTTACCTTCCTTGCGCCTGCATCATATGCTACCTCTTCAACTGCCCTTCTTTCAATAGAAGTAACTCCCACAGGAACACTTATTACTATGTTTGCTTTAAAAAACCTTTTTTTGTTGAGGGCCTTTGTTATAAAATACTTTATCATTGCTCTTGTTATTTCAAAATCTGCAATTACCCCGTTTTGCAAAGGTCTTATTGCCCTTATGGTCTTGGGAGTTCTTTCAAGCATTGCCTTTGCATCAACACCTACTGCACATACTTCATATGACAGGGTATTTATTGCAACCACGGATGGTTCATTTAAACTTATCCCCCTGCCGTTTACATATACTAAGGTGTTTGATGTTCCTAAATCTATTCCTATCTTCTGTGTAAAAAAATCAAATAGTCCCATTTATGTATCCTCTCATTTTAAATTAGACCTTCTTCCTTGAAGCTGAAGTATACGCCGTCACCGATAATTATATGGTCTAAAACCCTGATTCCCAAAATTTTTCCGCATTCATCAAGTCTGTTTGTCAAAACAATATCCTCATGACTGGGCTCGCATTCTCCACTGGGATGATTATGAACCAATATTATTGATGAAGATAAGTTCACAACTGCCTCGTGAAACACTTCCCTGGGGTGGACAATTGAGCTGTTTAAGCTGCCCACGGAAATTTCAGAAACCTTTTTCACATTGTTTTTAGTATCTAAAAGCATTATTTTAAAGTATTCTTTTTGATAATACCTCATTTCTTCCATCATTACTACAGCCGCATCATCGGGTGAAGAAATCTTAATTTTTTCAATTTTTAATGTGGACATTCTTTTGCTGATTTCTGCCAGTGCCATCAGTTTTGCAGCTTTAACGTCACTTATTCCCTTGTAGGATTTAAATTTTTCAACAGTGCCTTCTGCAATATTTCGAAGTCCTTTTCCATCTTCTTTTAAAATTCTTTGAGAAAGCATAACAACATTTTCTTCCTTTGTTCCTGTCCTTAAAATTACTGCAATAAGCTCTGAGTTAGACAATGTATTAGGTCCATATTTTAAAAGTTTTTCCTGAGGCCTGTCGTCTTCAGGTATTGATTTTATGGTATAATTAGTATTGTCCATTTTTACCTCCACTATGCAATTATTTGTTTACAGCAAGCTTTGAGAAAAATGTTTTGTCATTAAATTATTTAGTTTTGTAACCGGCAGCCCCTTTACATTATTGTAGCAGCCATGTATTTCTTTAACCAGCAATTCTCCGTATCCTTGAATGCCGTAGGCACCGGCTTTGTCCTGATACTCATTTGTTTTAAGATATTTTTTTATAATCTCATCGGTCAGGCAGTTAAAGGTAACCGAAGTCCTTTCATAATCCGCTGCTTTTTTTGAGCTTGACCCATCTATTATGCAGATACCGGTATAAACACAGTGAGTTTTGCCTGAAAGGAGGCTCAGCATTTCGTAAGCTTCAGCTTCGTCCTTTGGCTTGCCCATTATTTGGTCTGAATACACAATTGTATCTGCTGCAATTATCAGTAACTTTTCATCACATTTTGAATATACATCCAGTGCCTTTTGAAAAGCAGCCTTCATAACCATTGTTTGAGGAAGCTCAAATGAATTTGTTTTTTCATTTATTGATGGGGGGTATATTATAATGTCAACATACTTTTTCAACATTTCAATTCTTCTTGGTGAACTTGATGCCAATATTATTTTTTTCATATTCATCCTTAAAGTTTTCTGTAAATTATTATCCCTGCAATCAGCCCGATTATTCCTGCAACTGTCAAGCTGGCGCTGAAGCCGAAGGTAAGGGTGAAAATATTTAAATCCAAAGTTGCCGGGCCAAAACCGATTCCTTCCCCGTAATTAAGTATGGGAAGTGTATTTGAAAATGCCTTGCCTAAAATAGTTCCTATAATGACAGATGTAAGTATAAGTAAAATTAAATAAACAGAATTGCCTTTTCTCATCTTAAGCCTCTCTTCCAAGTTTTAACAACGTTTTTTCCAAATTATCAGTTACAAAAATAGCAGTATATCCTACAAAGCATCCGGTAAAAATACTCACCAGTGACAATACCGGCAGATAGTAGTATAGGTTCAAAGTAGTGAAGAGCATTGCAGCCACTGTTACCTGGGTTGTGTTATGAGCCATTGCCCCCAAAACGCTTATTCCTATTAAACTAAAATAATTATCAAAGTACCTGCAGCCCAATGACATTACAAAGGTACTCACAAGACCGCTTAAAATACTGTAAATAAATGTAATCGGATTTGTAGCAACCAGCATCAAAAGAATACTTCTTATTATTACAACAAGCAGAGCATCCTTGACACCAAAGATTACAAGAACTGACAATATTACAATATTTGATAAGCCCAGCTTTGCTCCCGGGGCAATGTAAGGCAAGGGTATCATACCTTCTATTATGCTGAGTATCATCGCTGCTGCAGTCATAAGCGATAAAAATATATATCTGTGGGTTTTATTCATAATATTCTCTTTCTAATCAGCTATGAAATCAATATCACTGTTATCGCCGCCGTCTATAATTTTTATAAACAATCTGTTGGGAATACATAGAATAGCTTCATTATTATTTGATATCCTGCCCTGCTGTATGCATATTTTATCGGGACAGCTTGCGTCATGTATCCAAATTTTACCGTTTTCTATACGGACAGTGTTATAACCAAATTCAGTTTCAATGGTAAATTCATCGTTAACATCTTCGGTCAAAACATATTCTCTTACATATTCATTTTTTGATTGAATATATGCAATTTTACTATTGCTGGCAAGGGCAGCTTTACCGCTGTATATAATTAAGAAAACATTTATGATTATTATTGCTGCAATCAGTCCAATATCATATTTGTTTATTTTCTTTTTCATTTAATTTTTAATCCTGTCCTGATAGATTTTTATTTTATCACCATTTATATAATATTTCAATATTTTAGGAAAATTTTAATAATTATTTATGGGAACATCCCTTCAAAGGCATACTAACTTTCTCTTATTTTTTTCTTTCATTTAATATTTTCGTCAATTCATCCATGAATGTATCAATATCTTTAAACTTCCTGTAAACTGAAGCAAATCTTACATATGCCACATCATCCACATTTTGAAGTTCATTCA
>CAZAYQ010000018.1:0-20056 GCA_964489345.1 uncultured Clostridia bacterium
TCAGGAATTACTCCCCTTACACCGCCCCTTGGATTTTCAATGTCGCCGATGTATCACACCTTGTAGTTATATATTATAACTTCCTCGCTTATTCTATTGCTGGCATCAGAATTAATCATTCTTTTTACACTCACACAATCAATAAAAATCTTATATTTTGAATTATGTTCAAATAAGTTATTATACAACTCATTAATGAACTTTGTATTATGATTTGTAAGCATACAGCGGCAACCTTTAATTGTTAACCTTTTAAATAATTCAGCTAATCTGATATGGCTGTCCTTATCAAAACCTTCTTTAGTGTAAGATTCAAATGTCGTATCATTTAGTGGTGCATAAGGGCTGTCTAAAAAAACAAAATCACCTTCTTTAGCACCTTTACATGCATACTCAAAATCGCCATCAAGAATTGTTACAGTTTTTAAGTATTTAGATATATTCATAATATTTTCAATGTTATATGATGCTTGTCTGCTGTTATTATATGGAACGTTAAATAATCCTTTTCCATTTACTCGATAAAGACCGTTAAAGCAATGTTTGTTGATAAATATGAAAATTGCAGCCAGCTCCACATCAAAGTCTTCTTGCATTAATTTGTCATTATATTTTTCTCTAATATCATAATAATATGTTTTACCATCTTCAGGTATATTATTGTCCAACTCATCAATTGCTTTTATAATCTCTATAGGTGACTGTTTAATTTGTCTGTATGCATTAATTAGAGCCCTATTAATATCATTGATTATTGCATCTTCTGGCTGCAAATCAAATAATACTGCTCCGCCGCCGACAAAAGGCTCAAAATATCTGTTATAATTTTTAGGCAATCTCTTATTTATTTCTTCAAGTAATTGTCTTTTCCCACCTGCCCATTTCACAAATGGAGAAATATTAAATTTACTCATAGCAACACCGTTTCTTTCTTTTATTCTATAAATATTATAAACTTATTCGGCTAAAATAACAATGGTAATTACTTTTCAAACACAAATATGTATTCGTGAGCTAATAATAAAGAGAGGTAATACTGCTTTATTAAAACAAAGCCATCCAATCAATGAATGGCTTTTCTGGCTTTACCCAAAGTTGTTTTTGAACGATAAGAAATGATGTATATCTTATTCTTTACTATATTACTTCTCAGTGATCAATTATCATCTTCGCTCGCATCACGTAGTCCCTGATTACGGCAACTACGGCACCAAGATTGAGGAATTGTCTTTCCTGATCCCATATTCCTATAACCGAACTTTTCTTCAATTTCGACTTCGCCATGTGCAACTTTTCCACAATTAGGGCACTCGGCATAATCTCCATACGGCATAATATGTACCTCCTTTCACATCGATATAAAACACAGATTCAAGGTCTTTGAATGGTTACACTATAATTGCTTTTTAATTGCTCTTATTTTTTAAACCTTATTTGCAAATTTAGCTTCAAGTATACATCATTTTTTTCTTTATATAACTCACCGAAATTATATCTGTGTGAAGGTGTGTCAAGCTTTGTATTTTTTAATAAATAATCTTCAAATTCATTTCTGTTATAAATATGATAACATAGAATTTCCCCATCTTCTTTAACTACTATATAACCACCGGTAGCATCATAATGACCTTTCCATACAGTTGCCGGTGTCATTCCGAGTGCTATATCAGTTAATAATGACTTTATTTTATATTCATAAAAAGTATGATTATAATCTAAATTAAAATTACACGGATTATCATGTTCAACTATTTTTAATAAATCAGTTAAATTGTTTGCATTTCCCATATAATAATTTAACAGCATATTTGATACAATAGTAGGCATGCCGCTGTCAATCACTTGTAAATTTAACTTGAAGATTTCATTCTCCATTCCCGAGAACTTAATTTTGCCACCCTTTGATAAAATATATGAAATCCTATCTCTATACTTCCTTTGTCGTGGGTTGATAGAATTAACATATTCTATTTCCGAGTTTGTGAATGATTTCTTTCTGATTTTATATATAAAGTTTGTAGTAGTACCAGGATTTAACAGGGTTGATGCTCCACCTAATCGAGATTTTATGCTAAATCCGAGTGTCGGATTAAATCCGGTAAATTGGTCATGTACGACAAGTATAATATCAGATTTTTCATTAGCTTGAGCTTTAATTGTTGTGCAATTTATACTGCTTAAAAATTCTTCAATCTCTGGTGCAGGAAAGGTTCTTTTGCCGTTTGAACTAATAATTATATCATATAACCTTTCTGAATAATCTACAAATGTACTTATCGGCAGACTTACAAGTGATTGTCCGTCATCACCGTTTATGACTTTTATATTACCATTCCTACAGTACTCCCTGCTGCCATTAGTTTCATTTCGTATAATTTTTAAAATCGGATAATAAATATTTTCAATTCTGTTTAAATCGGAATCAGCCGCATATAACCTTCCGTCAGCCAATAACTTTAAAAATGTATAAATTTCACTCCATTCACCTTTATTACCTGTTATCATATCAATAGCTCCTTAAGATTTTTTTTACAACTTCCTTTGCAGTGGCTTGTACGGCAGGTACCGCTACGGAATTGCCAAATTGCTTATAGGCTTGTGCATCTGATACATCTATAATAAACTCATCAGGGAATCCTTGTAATCTTGCCCATTCCCTCGGTGTCATTCTTCTTATACCATTTCTGTTAACAACACCTTTTATATGTGTAACAGGTGTAAAATCAGTCAATCTGTTATCAATAATTAAATTTCTTTCTCTTCCCATGCCTCCAACTACAATTGCATTTGCAATGCTATCATTAGAAATAATTTCATATCCGAAACCGTTACCTTTTATTTCATGCCTTTTTTTATGTTCTTCCAATGTATTCAAGTATTGTGTTGAAAGATAGTATTTCACTGATACAGGTTTGTCTTCTATTATGTCGTTAATATTAACTCTCTTATTTAAAGGGTTTGGATATTTAAATTCATTAACTTTAAAATCCTTTTTAAAACCAACTATGAATATACGCTCCCTGTTCTGCGGTACACCAAAATCTTTTGCATTAATAATTTGTGGTTCCGGTACATAATAATCAAGATCCTCACGTAGCGTGTTTAAAATTACTTTGAGTGTCTTTCCCTTATCATGATTAATGAGGCCTTTAACGTTTTCAAGAAAAAATGCTTTGGGCTTCTTTTCCTTTAATATCCTTGCAACATCAAAAAACAGGGTGCCTCTTGTATCATCAAATCCGCCACGCTTACCCGCTATTGAAAATGCTTGACAAGGAAACCCCGCAACCAGTATGTCATGCTCCGGAATATCTTTTTCGTTTATCTTTGTAATATCTCCGAATGGCACCTCTCCAAAATTCTTTTCATATGTAATTTGAGCATATCTATCCCATTCAGATGAAAATACACATTTACCACCTATATTCTGAAATGCTAATCTAATTCCGCCAATACCTGCAAACAAATCTATAAAGGTAAATTTAGGGTGTTTTACAGGTAGAAAAGGGACATCCCACTCGAATGAATTTAATAAATCTTCAAACTCTTTTTCAGAAATAAACTCTTTGGCCTTGCTGCTATAATAATTAAATATGCTTAATTGTTCTTTTGTTTGAAAACAATGTGTAATAACAGCTTTTTTGTAATTAGCTTCTTCTTCAAATATGTACGACAATTCTTTACTTATTGTAGAATACTTTTTCACTTTTTTATATCCACCCCTTATTGCAACCTCAATATCTTTAATGCACTGTTCTAAATTATCAGTAATCTCTTTGCCCCAAAATCTTAAGACAATCCAACCGTCACTCTTCAACTGATTAGTCACATACATATCTCTGCTAATGTTGTTTTCAATTTTATTAATCCAGAATTCTTTATTTGATTTAATTTCGTGTTTCTTATTTTCCCAATCATATCCATGCCAAAATTCGCTGTCAACAAATATTGCTATACGATATTTAGTTAATACAATGTCAGGCTTTCCGATAAGTTTTGAATAATGCTTTCTATACCTAATACCCTTTTCCCAAAGTGCATTTCTCAGTAATAATTCAATTTTACTGTCCTTATTCTTGACAGCTTGCATATTTTTGCTTCTTTGTTCTTTTGTTAATTTGTCCATTACATCACTCTCGTATTTAAATGCTTTTTGCTGTAACCAATTATATCATTAGTTTTATCAATAAACAAGTGTTCGATTTTTCTAACTATATTCCCTATAAGTTCTCATTAGAACAACTTAAAAATTTCATAATATTAAACTTATTATAGCATGATCTGTTCTATAATCCAAATAATTTAGCTATTTAATCACCAAGAAAAGAGTCTTTGCCCATCAGTAAAACTAGTACTTATATATGTTTTTTCAATTATATCAAGAGTTTTTCCTTTTCAGTTTTAAGAATATCTAAGTTTAAACCATAATCATTTTCAACTCTTATACACCAAACCGCAACGGCATCTACCATGTCCTTTGTAATGGTATTGTTACTACGTGTGGAATTTACATGCTTATAGTCAAATGTTTCAATATCCTCTTTAGTAATATCAGGTTTCTTAAAATTTGTACAACATATCATGGTATTCAGCATTTTTTTCCATTTGGGCAACAATAAAGGGGCAGAGGGGTTTTATTTTTCTGTTTTCTTTTCTTGCCCAATCAACCAATTCCTTAAGTATGAGCTTTCCTACTCCCTTTCCGCCTAATTCATCAGATACCTTTGTGCCTTCAGCTATAATAATTCCTTCTTCATTAATGGAAAATCTGATTTCTGCCAGGGGGGCTTCTTCTTTTCCTATGTAAAAGTTTTTATTTCCTTTTTTAATATCCATCATTTTTCCTCCAAATATTCGTATACTTAATTATATCATGTTTTTAGCTTATCGTTTTTAGCTTATATAATTATTTTTTTCAAATTTGCTTTATGATATCATTTTAGTGTGATATAATTAGATTTATGGAATGTATTCCAAATTTTTTTGAAGGAGTGGTGAATATGGATTCTGACCCTTTGAGTTGTATCAGGGTTAAATTTATATTTTTAATTTCAGGGAAGCCATGTTCATTGCTTAGGTTTCTCTGATGAATTAATTGACATTTGTCTTATAATT
Source organism: uncultured Clostridia bacterium (assembly GCA_964489345.1). GTDB lineage: Bacteria > Bacillota > Clostridia > Tissierellales > Sedimentibacteraceae > Sedimentibacter. Next base: position 5,116 of record CAZAYQ010000018.1, read on the forward strand.
GAAGGAGGAAGCCTATGAAAGATGAAAAGATATTAGAGCTGATTGAGCTGAAAAACTACATCGGACTTAAAAAAGAACTTTCAGATATGAATGAAGTGGATATTTCAGAAATATTTGAAGAGCTGGATCAATCTACATCTTTGCTTGTTTTTAGAATTTTGCCAAAGGATACTGCTGTTGAAGTTTTTGCACATTTCTCAGCGGAAAAACAGGCAGAAATAATCAATGCAGTGTCGGACAAGGAACTTAAATTTATTTTGAATGAATTGTTTTTTGATGACATGATTGACTTGATTGAAGAAATGCCGGCTAATATTGTTAATAAGATCTTATCAAATTCAACCCATGAAGAAAGGGTATTAATAAACCAATTCTTAAAATACCCCTACCATTCAGCGGGAAGCCTGATGACTATCGAATATGTGGAGCTTAAAAAGGAAATGACCGTAAAAGAAGCATTAGCCCACATTAAGGAGACCGGATTAAACAAGGAGACAGTTTATACATGTTATGTCACTGATCATAAAAAGAAGCTTGAAGGAATAGTATCGCTTAGAAAATTGGTGATTTCCGATTCTGATAAAAAAATAGAAGAGCTCCTGCATGAAGAAATTATCTTTGTAGAAACCCACGATGATCAGGAAACAGTAGCAAATATTTTTACAAAATACGGATTTATGGCAATGCCTGTTGTGGATAGGGAGCAGAGACTCACAGGAATTATTACATTTGATGATATAATGGAAGTAATTGAAGATGAAGCAACTGAAGACTTCCAAAGAATGGCCGCTATGACGCCCTCGGAAGAGCCTTACCTGGATTCCGGAGTAATAGAATTAGCTAAACAAAGAATTCCCTGGCTGATGATATTGATGATTGGTGCTACCTTTACAGGAGGCATCATTACAAAATTTGAGAATATCCTCAGTTCCGTTGTAGTCCTGACAGCATTTATTCCAATGATTATGGATACAGGCGGCAATTCAGGAAGCCAGTCTTCGACCTTGATAATACGTGGATTGGCAACGGGAGAAGTGACTATAAATGAAGCAGGGAGGGTTTTTTGGAAGGAATTAAGAATAAGTTTATTGGTGGGGGTAACTTTAGCTTCGGTGAATTTCCTAAAAAATATGCTTCTTGACAGAGTTGGTTTTAAGGTTTCTCTAACAGTTTCCATAACTGTAGCAGCAACCGTAGTAATAGCAAAAATGGTTGGAGGAACTCTTCCTCTTGCAGCTAAAAAGCTGAAATTAGACCCTGCAATAATGGCGGGACCGCTAATCACAACAATTGTAGATGCATTGGCACTCATGGTTTATTTTGGAATTGCTACAACATTGCTTTTATGAATATAAGCACAAAACACTTAAGTTACCCTTAAGTGTTTTGGTTTTCTATATATGAAAATTTAATTTCCTCACCGGGAAGAATTATCCCGGTGTTTTTCTTTATCTCCTCCGGGATATCCAGATACTTTGTATTGGAAGGAAAAATTCCTATGTTTTTTATGGAATAATTATTGACCGATTCCTCTTTTGTTATTTTAGTTTCTATATCAATGTATTTTGGTTTTTTCGGATGGTATTCCTGGAGGAAGAATCCTCTCCATTCCTGGCCTATGGATGACCGGAAATTACAATCCGAGCAGCCTGATTCAATGATAACCTCTGTGTCGGGATGGTTGCTGTCATAGGTGTAGAGCGTAATATGGTTTTTTTCTTCATCAAAGTCGTAGCCGTATACAACAACCTGGTGGTTATGGGTTATTTCAGATGCCTTCCTTGCACTTATAAGTCCTATTACTGCAGGCTCACCCTTGTCAATTGAATTCATAAGTTTAGGGAATTCCTCCATCTTACTTTTGTAGGAAACACTTTTTCTTATGCCCTTGGGATTGTCCTTTTGCAGGGACCAGTCAAAAAATTTAAAGGAGTGCAGGGTAAACAAAGAGTTGATTGTCCTCTCATATATATAGTCTGCCAGCAGATTGCCGTCATCCGGGAACTTGCCGTTGGGGAAGTCCTTTGCCTCATGTGCCGGTATGGGAATGCCCGAAAAATAGTAGTCCAATGAAGCATATGCCATTCCGCCGCATCTGCCTCTGGTTTCCATCTTTCCGAAAGTTGTGCTGATTATTTTATTGATAAAATCATTTCTAAAGTGAAAGCCGTGTTTTAAAGGTGAAAAGTTTGTTTTTGGCATAACCGCCTCCTGTCTATTTTACCTTCATCTTCTATCTCCAAATCTCTTCCTAGAAAGAATAATATTATAATATGCTTAAATTGTCAATTGTTATTAGCTTGTGATGATTATCGTTATTATAAGGTTTTAATGACTTAATCGCTGATATTTCATGCGCTCTTTGCCGGCGGCTGAAAGAATTTTTTAAAGTTAATTTTGTTTTTAATTAAAGGGGATATTTTTGGAATACTATAGGAGAAGAAAAAAATTAGGAGGGGATTATTATCGGAATTATCTTTGCACTGATTGCAGGACTCTTAATGAGCGTGCAGGGAGTTTTTAATACCCGCGTAATGGAAGCATCAAGTATGTGGGCTGCAACAAGTTTTGTACATATATCTGCATTTGCAGCAAGCATGGCTTTATGGTTTTTTACAGGCCGGGAAACCTTGTTTTCGGTGTTTGATGTAAGTGAGAAATTATATTTATTAGGAGGAATCATAGGTACTTTCATTACATATACAGTTATTAAAGGAATATCTGATTTAGGACCTGCCTATGCAACAATGCTTATACTCTTAGCCCAGCTTGTTGTTTCATATGTAATTGAAGTGTTTGGATTGTTTGGCACAGAAAAGGCCAGCTTTGAATGGATGAAATTCATAGGCCTTGCCCTTATGGTTTCAGGAATTATGGTTTTTTGCAGGAGTCGTGCTTGATTTTGTCATAATTTAATATTTTTTGTAAAATTTCCGAGGAAATGCTCACATTGACGTGCTTAATAAGTTATTTTGACATAATTTTCTTTAATTATTTACCTGTTATTTTTAAAAAACATCGTTTCCAAAATCTCCAAATGAATTACTTTTATGCATTTAATTGCCATGTATTATAATTTGTTGCTTGTCAATAATAAGTTTAGAAAGTCAGAAAATGATTTTCAAAATAAAATTTAATCAATGTAAAAATTTGACCTGTTACATAGAACAGGTTCATAGGGCCCAATGTTTGATTTACCAATTTAGCATATTATTACATGATTAAATTAAACCTTATTGACAATAATAAGAATACATCTTATGAGAAAGGAGAATAAGAATGGCATCAAATAACAGCGGAAGCGGAAGCAACAACATAGTAGTTCCTGAAGCAAAACAAGCTCTTAACCAGATGAAGACTGAAATAGCCAACGAATTAGGCTTAACAAATTATGAACAGGTAGATAAGGGAAACCTTACAGCAAGACAAAATGGTTATGTAGGCGGTTACATGACTAAGAGATTGGTTGAAATGGCTCAGAGGCAAATGAGCGGCGGTGGACAGTTTAAATAATAAAAATAAGGAAGTATAATAAATTTGGTGGATAGAAACTATCCACCAATTTTTTTATGCTTTTATTAAACTTTAGATGCTGCTTTTTCTTTTTTTAATTCATCAATTAAAAGCGGTACTATTTTAAATATGTCTCCTACTATTCCCACATCTGCAACTTCAAATATGGGTGCTGTTTCATCTTTGTTTATTGCAATTATAAAATCTGATTCTTCCATGCCTGCCAAGTGCTGGATGGCACCTGAAATGCCGCATGCAATGTAAAGATCCGGCCTTACAGTTTTTCCCGTCTGTCCTACCTGCCTGTCCTTTGGAACCCATCCTGCATCTACAGCAGCCCTTGATGCAGAAATTGTACCGCCCAAAAGGTCTGCCAATTCTTCAAGCATGGGATAGTTTTCAGGACCGTGCATCCCTCTTCCGCCGGATACCAGTACTTTTGCATCTTCAACGTTCATTCTCTGCTGAATTATTTTTGTAATCTCAAGTATTTCAACATTTTTTCTGTCTGCAGGAATTTCTGTTTTGTATTCTTCAATATTTACAGGATTCTTTTCGGAGTATTTGGCCCTCTGCATAACCCCCGGTCTCACAGTTGCCATCTGAGGTCTGTGTTTTCCAATTATGATTGTAGCCATAAGGTTTCCGCCAAATGCAGGCCTTGTCATGGCAAGATTTAACTGGTCCTTGTTTGTATCGTCTTCTGTAATTGTGAGTCCTGTGCAGTCTGCAGTCAGTCCTGTTTTTAATCTTGCAGATACTCTGGGTGCCACGTCTCTTCCTATGGCTGATGCACCGTAAAGAACTATTTCGGGCTTTTTTTCTGTTAGAATTTTATGCAGTGTATAAGTGTAGGGCTCTGTCATATATTCATCCAGCAGTTCATGGTCTGCATATATTACCTTGTCTGCCCCGGCATAGCATAATTTTTTTGCTTCGTCTTCCATCTTGTGGCCCAGCAATACGGCTGTTACACTTGTATTTAAGTCCTTTGCCAGCTCTTTTGCTTTGCCGATCAGTTCATAGGCAACTTTTTGAACTTTTTTATCTCTTTGTTCTGCAAAAACAAATATACCTTTATATTCAGAAATATTCATTTCGTCGTCCTCCTCCTAAATTATAAATTTTTCTTTCATTTTATCAACTATGAGTTCAGCTGATTCCTGGGCTTCAAGGGCAAATACTTTGCCGGCTGTTTTAGCCCCCTTTGTAAATGATTTTACAACCTTGGTAGGAGAACCTTTCAAGCCTATGGCTTCCTGGTCTACATCAACATCTTTTAAATTCCATACTTTAACTTCCTTTTCCCTGTATGCATCAAAAATACCGCCCGGTGTCATGTATCGGGGTTTGTTTAATTCTGAAAGTGCAGTTATTAAGCAGGGAAGTTTTGTTTTTAGTAGATGGTATCTATCCTCATACTGTCTTTTGACAATAATTTCACTGCCTTCAATTTTAATATCTTCTGCATAGCTTATGTTTGCCAGGCCTAAGTGCTCTGCAATCTGCGGTCCCACTTGTGCAGTGTCGCCGTCTATTGCCTGCCGGCCTGTAATGATTAAATCATAGTCAAGGTTTTTTAATGCTGAAGCAAGAGTTGTTGAAGTTGCCAGTGTATCGGCTCCTCCGAATGCTCTGTCAGTTATGAGTATCGCTTCATCGGCACCCATTGCCAGGGTTTCTCTTAGTGCAGCCTCTGCATTTGGAATACCCATGGTTAGAACTGTAACATGTGCACCATATTTATCTTTTAATCTAAGGGCAGCTTCAAGACCTGCCTTGTCATCCGGGTTTATTATGCTTGGTACGCCTTCCCTTATCAGGGTGTTAGTTTTCGGATCGATTCTAACTTCTGTTGTATCAGGCACCTGTTTTATACATACTACTATATTCACTATGTCTGCCTCCTATTTCAACATATTTGCACTGACAACCATCTTCATTACTTCTGAAGTACCTTCATAAATCTCGGTTATCTTGGCATCTCTCATCATTCTTTCAACAGGATAATCTCTGGTATATCCGTATCCTCCGTGAAGCTGGACAGCTTTTGTTGTAACTTCCATTGCCGTTTCTGCAGCAAATAATTTAGCCATTGCTGCATCGGTGCTGAATTGCTTTCCTGCGTCCTTGTTGAATGCTGCTTTGTAAACTAAAAGTCTGGCTGCATCTGTTTTCGTCTGCATATCTGCCAGCTGAAACTGTGTGTTTTGGAATTTAGCAATAGCCCTTCCAAATTGTTTTCTTTCTTTTACATATTTTACAGATTCATCTATGGCTCCCTGTGCAATTCCAAGTGCCTGTGAAGCAATTCCGATTCTCCCCGAGTCAAGCGTCTTCATTGCTATTTTAAAGCCCTGCCCTTCCTTGCCAAGAAGATTTTCCTTTGGCACAATGCAGTCTTCAAATACCAGCTCGCAGGTTGCCGAGCCTCTTATTCCCATCTTTAATTCTATTTTTCCTATTGAAAAACCGGGGAAGCTTTTTTCCACTATGAAAGCGGAAATACCTCTTGTGCCTTGTGATTTATCAGTCATTGCAAAAATTATATAACAATCAGCATAGGATCCGTTGGTAATAAATATTTTGCTGCCGTTTAAAACGTAATGATCTCCTTCAAGCACTGCTTTTGTCTGCTGGCCTGCTGCATCCGTTCCTGCACCGGGCTCTGTGAGTCCAAATGCTCCAACCCACTCTCCTGATGCAACTTTTGTAAGATATTTTTTCTTTTGTTCTTCTGTGCCGTACTCATATAAGGGACCGCAGCACAGGGAAGTGTGTGCAGATACTATAACACCTGTAGTTGCACATACCTTTGACAATTCTTCAACTGCCATGGCATATGTGAGATAGTCGCAGCCTTGTCCGCCGTATTCTTTTGGAAAGGGTATGCCCATAAAACCGTACTTGCTTAATTTTTCTACAGTTTCAAGGGGAAATCTTTCTTCTTCATCAATTTCCTGTGCCAATGGTTCAACTTCATTCACAGCAAAATTTCTGAACAGCTGCCTTGCCATTTCATGTTCTTTGCTTAATAGAAAATTCATGTTTTCACTCCTTAAATTTTTTGTCTGTCCTGGAAAACCTTGTTAAAATATTAACCCAGTTGTTCGCCATTCCATTTGTAATTTTTTTACCCAATAGTTTATAGTTTGTTTGTTAATTTTTTAACCCAACAACATGATTATACTCCATTGGACAAAATTTATCAAGCCCTTACTTATAATTATTATTTGTGTGTATAAAAAAGAAAAAAGTATAAAAAGTTGGTGTGCAAAAATTGAAGTAATGCAGTGATGATAATTGGATATATATCAAATTTTGATAAATTACTTGTATTTACTCTGATATTCTACATGTAAATTAGCTTTTTTTCTAAAATTATACTGCATTAATCAAAAATTTGCACAGTTCACCCATACATAGGCAGCTTGATTTTTATTATTTGAAATCCGGTTTACGTTTTTCTATAAAAGCTGTCATTCCTTCTTTTTGGTCTTCATGGGCAAAGCACAAACTGAATAAATTCGCCTCCATTGCAATGCCAGTCTCGATATCTGTCTCAATTCCCCTGTTTATTGCTTCCTTTGAATATTTTACTGCAGTCCCGGAATTTGAAATGATCTTTTTTGCAAGAGCATATGTTTCTTCCATCAGGCTCTCCTTGTCAACTACCTTATTGGCAAGTCCTATTCTGTATGCTTCCTCCCCGTCAATGTGCGAGCCTGTAAATATTAATTCTTTTGCCCTGCCAAGCCCCACTAGTCTAGGGAGTCTCTGAGTCCCTGAAAATCCGGGACAAATTCCAAGACCTGCTTCAGGCTGGCCGAACTTTGCTTTTTCAGATGCAATTCTTAAATCGCATGCCATGGCAAGCTCGCATCCGCCTCCCAGGGCATAACCGTTTACAGCTGCAATTACAACTTTATCAAGCATTTCGATTTTTCTGAAAATTCTGGACCCGTTTTCTGCAAACTTCTTTCCTTCTTCTGCATTGAGTCCCTTCATGTAAGCTATGTCAGCACCGGCTACAAATGCCTTCCCTTCTCCTGTAAGCACCACTATCAATACTTCTTCGTCATTTGAAAGCAGGTCAAAAACCAGGTCAAGTTCATTCAATACTTCTTCGTTCAATGCATTCAATGTCTGCGGATTATTTATTTTTACAGTGCAGATTCCTTCATTTGTTTCCAATAATAAATTTTTGAACTCCATTCCCATACCATCCTTTATTTATTTTTATTAAGGTATGGGGACACACCTCCCTATTTAGGGAAGGTCTCTGTTTGCTGGAGGAATGTCCCCAATTTTCATATTATTTTTGTTAAGTCCCACATTTTGCTGAGCACGTGTTTGATCCTGTATTTTTCTGCCAGCTCACCGGAGTTTTTATGCCAACCCACAAGGACCGGTGTAACTTCTGCATTTAGGGCGCATTCTATATCGAATTTAGAATCGCCTACATACAATGCATTTTCCGCCTTGCCCTTTAATCCCTGGATGGCTCTTATCAAGGGCTCTTTGTCAGGCTTGTGCTTTACCACATCATCAGCAGAAATTATAACCTGAAAATATTTGTCTAAATCGAAACTTTTTAAGGCTTCCAGGGTGGATGAGCCAACCCTTGATGTTGCAATTCCGATTTTTATGTTCTTATTGTGCAGATATTTTACAGTTTCAATGACAGTATCATAAAGGGTTACTTCTTTTTCGAACCTGTCAGCCTGATAGCCTCTGTAGTTTGCTAAAACTTCTTCATAGGCGAAGCCGCAGAAATCCCGTCTTAGGGTTATTTCAAGAGGCTCTCCAAATGTGCTTAAAATATATTCTTCATCACATTTACCATCATGGTATTTGCCGTAAATATGCTTAAAAGAGTTTGTTATCAAATTGTTTGTATCTGCCAGTGTTCCGTCAAAATCAAATATTACCGTATCGATCATTTTTGCTCCTGCTTTTTTTCATGCTGAGACCTATTCTCTGTCTTTCCTTGTCTATGCTTATAATTGTTACATTGACAGTATCCCCTACCTGGACCACTTCCATGGGATTTTTGATATATTTGTCGCTCATCTCGGAAAGATGAACCAAGCCGTCCTGTTTGACCCCAATGTCAACAAATGCACCAAAGTCAACCACATTTCTAACTGTTCCCGTAAGCATCATTCCCACCTTCATATCTTCAAAGTTCATAACATCACTCCTGAATACTAGCTTGGGCATTTCGTCACGAGGGTCTCTTCCGGGTTTTTTAAGCTCCTCTATAATATCTGTCAATGTAGGTACCCCCACATTTAGTTCTTCTGATAAAACTTTTAGTCTGTCTTTAATTTTTTCTCTTGAAGGCTTTTTGTCTTCTTTAAAATTTATTTGAGCTAATGCCTCTAATCCTTTCAGCCTGACATTTTTAGCAGGCATTTTTTTCTTCTTGTCTTCTTTTACGGGAATTTTCATTATTCTTTCATTTATATCCCTTAAAGAGCCGCTTCTTAAATTTTCAATTGTATAGCCTAATTCGTTTAGAAGCTTTTCTGCAGCTTCATAGGTTTCAGGATGGACTGCAGTTTTGTCAAGAGGATTTTCCCCGTCGGAAATTCTTAAGAAGCCTGCACTTTGTTCAAATGCTTTCTCGCCGAGCATTTTTACCTTCATAAGCTCCTGCCTGTTTACAAATTTTCCGTTTTCTTCCCTGTATTTTACTAAATTTTTAGAAATTGTTTTTGTTATTCCCGACACATATTGAAGGAGTGCCGGAGAGGCTGTGTTTAAATCAACACCTACACTGTTAACGCAGTCTTCCACAACTCCGTCAAGCTCCTGGCCCAGCTTTGTCTGGTTCACATCGTGCTGATACTGGCCTACGCCTATACTTTTAGGGTCTATTTTAACAAGTTCAGCCAGAGGATCCTGAAGCCTTCTTCCTATTGAAATAGCCCCTCTTATGGTTACGTCAAGGCCGGGATATTCTTCCTGGGCTAATTTGGATGCTGAATAAACAGATGCACCTGCCTCGCTTACGATTGTATAGGTGACTTTTTTTGGAAATGTATATTTTGACAGCATATCCGAAACTACCATTTCCGTTTCTCTTGATGCTGTTCCGTTTCCTATGGTAATAACATCTATATCAAATTTTTTGATGAGAGCAGCCATTAACTTCTGGGATTTTTCAACTTCATTTCTGGGCTCGTTGGGATACATTACCCCTTCCTCCAAAAATTTGCCTGTCCCGTCAAGAACTGCTAATTTACAGCCTGTTCTAAAGGATGGGTCTACAGCAAGGATTCTTATATCCTTAACAGGGGGAACCATCAGAAGGTTCTTTGTATTTGTGCCGAACACCTTGATTGCTTCCTCTTCAGCCCTTTCAGTAAGCATGTTTCTTATTTCTCTTTCAATGGAAGGAGTTATAAGTCTTTTGTAGCTGTCCTGAATTGCCGACAGGTAATAATCCGTGGTTATTGCCTTTTCATTTGTTATTTCTTTTGATACTAAATAGTTGACTATTTTCTCGTCAGGTGTATTTAACTTAACCTTTAATTTCTTTTCCTTCTCACCTCTGTTAATGGCAAGAATTCTGTGATTTGCTATTTTATTAACCGCTTCTTCAAATTTGTAATACATTTCATAGACTGTTTTATCTTCTTCATCGGCAGCTTCAGATAAAAGTATTGCATCATTTATATAAACTTCACGTATGTGTTTTCTGTAGTCTGCATTGTCTGAAACAATTTCAGCTATTATGTCGCAGGCTCCTTCATATGCTTCTTTTACACTGCTGACACCTTTTTCTTCGTCTATAAAGGGACCGGCTGTTTCATCAAGGTCTCCTTCAAGCAGATTTTGTGCCAGAATAATTTCAGCCAGTGGCTCAAGTCCTTTTTCTTTTGCCTTTGATGCCCTTGTTGATTTCTTCTGCTTATAGGGCCTGTATAAGTCCTCCACTCTTTGAAGGACATCAGCTTCGAGTATTTCGTTTTTAAGGTCCTCTGTAAGTTTGCCCTGCTCTTCGATTAAGCGGAGCACTTCTTCCTTTCTTATTTCAAGATTTCTTAAATATGTAAGTCTTTCAAAAAGGTCTCTTAGTACCACATCGTCAAGCGACCCTGTCTGCTCCTTCCGGTATCTTGCAATGAAGGGAATTGTGTTGCCTTCATCTATCAGATTAACCGTGTTCTCAACCTGAAAGGGTTTTAAATTAAATTCTTCACACAATGTTTTATTAATATCTATCATTCTTCTCTCCCTCGGGCATCTTATCGTTGTAATGATTTCATTTTCAAATATTCATTCATAAACATATCAAGATTGCCGTCCATTACCGATTGAACATTTGATGTTTCTGCATCTGTCCTGTGGTCCTTCACCATGTTGTAGGGGTGGAAGACATAGGACCGGATTTGGCTTCCCCATGCAATCTGATTGTATTTTCCCTGAATATCTTCTATTTTTTCCTTATTTTCAAGCTTTTTGATTTCCATAAGCTTTGACTTTAACATGGTCATGGCAGTTTCTTTGTTGCTGTGCTGGGACCTTTGATTTTGGCAGGATACCACTATGCCGGTAGGAATATGGGTTATTCTTATTGCCGAGTCGGTAGTATTTACATGCTGTCCGCCTGCCCCGCTTGACCGGTAAGTGTCAATTTTTAAATCTGCTTCATTGAGGTCAATATCGTCATTGTCATCAATTTCAGGGGTTACGTCCACTGATGCAAAAGATGTGTGCCTTTTTTTTGAAGAGTCAAAGGGGGATATTCTCACAAGTCTGTGAACACCCTTTTCAGATTTCAAATAGCCGTAGGCATTTTCACCTTCAACAAAAATGGTTACACTTTTAATTCCTGCTTCCGTATCTCTTTGAATATCATATATATCCATAGAGTAGCCCTTGGATTCTATCCACCTGGTGTACATTCTAAGGAGCATATCTGCCCAGTCCTGGGCTTCTGTTCCTCCGGCCCCTGCATGTATGGATAAAATTGCATTGTTTTCATCGTATTCATCGCTTAAAAGAGCAAGAACTCTGGCATCTTCCAATTGTTTTTCAGTTTCATCCATGTTTTTTAAAAGCTCAGGTACATGGCTTTCATCTTCTTCCTCCTGAATCAAGTCCACAATAAGCTCAATATCCTCCACCTGCTGTTTCAAACTGTTGAATTCATCCATCCGGCTTGTGTTATGCTTAAGCTTTTGGGATACCTTCTGGGCTTTTTCCTGATCATTCCAAAATCCCGGCTCCTGCATCTGTGATTCCAATGTAAAATTTTCTTCCTTCAACTTCTCCGGGTCAAAGGGAACCACCCAGCTCGTTTAACATATCATTGAACTTTTTGATTCTTTCCGTAATTTCATACCAGTCCGTCATTTTATCAACTCCTTTACTGCTCTTTTGCTCCACAGCATTTTTTATATTTTTTCCCGCTTCCGCATGGACAGGGGTCATTTCTTCCTACCTTTTTTTCCTTTTTAACCAGGGGCTTCGGCCTGCCACCAATATTGTCTGCGTCTCCCCCGCTGACGCCTGTTATCTTTGCTACCTGCTTACGCTGGAGTTTTTCCTGAGGCCTTACCCTCATCAGCATTTTTACTGTATCTTCTGAAATAGAGGCAGTCATTTCCTCAAACATGTCAAATCCTTCAACCTGGTATGCCCTTACCGGGTCTTCATTGCCTATTGCACGAAGGCCGATTCCCTGCTTAAGCTGGTCCATGGCATCAATATGGTCCATCCACTTTGTATCAACATTGCGAAGAAGTACAATTCTTTCCACTTCTCTGAATGCTTCTTCACCAAATTCCGCTTCCTGTCTTGCATAATGTCTGTCAACCACAGTCCGGACCCTTTCCCTTAAGCTTTCTCTGTCTATATCTTCCTGCTTTACCCCGTCAAAGCTGATTAAAAGTGAAAATGTTTCGGCTATATATTTTACAAATCCGTTTAAATCCCAATTTGCATTATTTTTTTCATCAGTTGTATACATGTTAAGGGCTTTGTCGATTAAGGAATCTATCATATTGGAAATATAGTCTTTTAAATCTTCTCCTAAAAGCACTCTTCTTCTTTCTGAATAAATTACTTCTCTTTGCTTATTCATTACATTGTCATATTGAAGAACATGCTTTCTTATATCAAAGTTCCTCCCTTCAACTCTTCCCTGGGCTGTTTCAATGGTCTTTGTGAGCATTCCTGCCTCTAAGGGTTCATCTTCAGGCATTTTTAAGGTTTCAATTATTGCTTTAACCTTGTCTCCTGCAAAAAGCCTCATTAAGTCATCTTCCAGCGATATATAAAAGCGGGTTGAACCCGGGTCTCCCTGCCTTCCTGCACGGCCCCTGAGCTGGTTGTCTATACGTCTTGATTCGTGGCGCTCTGTACCTATTATGTGAAGTCCGCCTGCTTCTATTACCTTTTTTTGCTCATCCCTAAGTTCATTTTTTGAATCTTCCAGCAGGAGTTTGTATGTTTTTCGGGCTTCAAGCACTTCCTCATCATCTGTTTCATTGAAACCGTCAGCTTCTTGAATCATTTCATCGGTTAGTCCTTTTGCCTTGAGCCTGTGCTTTGCAATAAACTCGGGATTTCCCCCCAGAACTATGTCTGTTCCCCTTCCTGCCATGTTGGTTGCAATTGTAACAGAGCCCAGACGCCCTGCCTGTGCTACGATTTCAGCTTCCTTGTCATGCTGCTTAGCATTTAATACTTCATGCTTTATTCCCTGCTTTTTTAAAAGCCTGCTTAAAATTTCGGATCTCTCTATAGAAATTGTACCTACCAGTACAGGCTGTCCTGTCTGGTGTTTTTCAACTATTTCATTTATTACGGAATTGAATTTTCCTGCTTCTGACTTGTAGACAACATCCTGGTAATCGTCTCTTACAACAGGCATATTTGTGGGGATTTCTATTACATCAACACCGTAAATTTCACGGAATTCATTTTCTTCCGTCTTTGCTGTTCCTGTCATACCGGATAGTTTCTTATACATTCTGAAGTAATTTTGAAATGTTATGGTGGCAAGGGTTTTAGATTCTTTTCTAACTTCTATTCTTTCCTTTGCCTCAATTGCCTGGTGAAGTCCGTTGGAATATCTCCTGCCGTACATTATACGTCCGGTGAATTCATCAACGATTAATACTTCTCCATCTTTTACAATGTAGTCTATATCCTTCTTCATTGTATTTTGGGCCTTCAAAGCTTGATTTATATGATGGGTCAGCTCCATATTTTCCTGGTCGGCTAAATTTTCAACATTGAAATGACTTTCTGCTTTATTGACTCCCCTTGCTGTAAGGGTAACATTTTTTGCCTTTTCATCATGGATGAAATCAACTGTGTCATCTTCATCGTAATCACCCATCATATAGTCCATCTTTGTTTTCTTTTCTTCAGGAAGCTGGATTTTCCCCTTTAAATTAAGCACAAAGCTGTTTGCCATTTCATAAAGGTCTGTGGATTTTTCCCCTTCTCCTGATATTATAAGGGGTGTTCTTGCTTCATCAATGAGTATGGAGTCAACCTCGTCAATAATGCAGAAGTTAAGATCTTTTTGAACCATGTCTTCTTTCCTAATAACCATATTGTCTCTTAAGTAATCAAAGCCAAACTCATTGTTGGTCCCATAGGTAATGTCAGACCTGTATGCATTTAGTCTTTCTTCCCTGCTTATGCCGTGGACAATGCAGCCCACCGTGAGCCCCAAGAAATTATGGACCTTCCCCATCCAGTCAGCGTCACGCCTTGCCAGGTAGTCATTTACTGTTACCACATGGACTCCCTTTCCATCAAGTGCATTCAAATAAACAGGAAGGGTTGAAACCAGAGTTTTTCCTTCTCCTGTTTTCATTTCGGCAATCCGCCCCTGGTGAAGGACTATTCCTCCTAAAAGCTGGACAGGGTAATGCTTCTGACCTAAAACCCGCCAGGCGGCTTCTCTTACTACTGCAAATGCTTCGGGCAGTATATCGTCCTTTGATTCGCCGCTTGCAAGCCTTTCTTTGAATTCCTGAGTTTTAGCCCTGAGCTGGATGTCAGTCAGGCCTTCCACCGTCTTTTCCAAAGACAATATTTTATCTGCTGTGGGCTGTAGTCTTTTTATTTCTTTTTCACTGTATGAACCAAAAATTTTTTCTAAAAAACTTTTCATTTTTCTATCCTTCCACATTATTTAAGAGAGGAGAAATATCCGGCTGTATAGCCTGAGCTCCACGCCCACTGCAGGTTAAATCCCCCGCAGTCTCCATCCACATCAAGTATTTCTCCTGCGAAATACAAGCCTTTCACCTTCAAAGACTCAAGAGTTTTTTGATTAATCTCTGAAAGCTTAATTCCTCCTGCTGTTGACTGGGCCTGCTGCCATGAATTATGCCCTGTAACTTCAAATTTCCACTCTTTTAAAATATCTATTATTTTATATATTTCTTTCTTG